>JAFARM010000080.1 GCA_019245455.1 Sphingomonadaceae bacterium
TCGCGCCAGCCGGCAGCGCGGGCGGCGGCGGCGGTCGCCTCGCCGACGGCGAAGGCGGGGAGCGCCCGGTAGCGGTCGGCGCCCGCGCCGGCGAGCCGGACGGCGTTGGCGCTGGTGAAGGCGACCGCGTCCGGCTCCCCCGGCGGCGGCGTCCACGGCCGGGCGGCGATGTCGAGCAGCGGTGCCACCGTCACCGTCGCCCCCCGTCCCCGCCACCGCGCCGCCGTCGCGCCGGGCTGCGGCCGGGTGACGACGACGTGCATCAGCCGGCGCGTTCCGGCGCGGCGAACAGCGCCCGCAGCCCCGGCGACGCGCGGGCGAGCAGGTCGGCGGCGATGGCAGCGACCCCGGCGGCCGCGTCATGGGCGGCGAAGGTCCGCTCCGCAGTGACGCGCTCCGCCCCGTCCGGCGACAGGATCTCGCAGCGGAAGCGCACGTCCCCGCCCGCGTCCGCCGCCAGCGCCGCGACCGAACTGTGGCAGTCGGCACCGAGCGCGGCCAGGAAGGCGCGTTCGAGGCGCACCGCGGCGTGGGTCGGCGCGTGGTCGATCGCCGCCAGCGCCGCCAGCACGGCGGCATCGCCGGCGCGGCAGGTGACGCCGACCGCGCCCTGTGCCGGGGCCGGCAGCATCGTCTCGAGCGGGATGGCGTGGCCCTCGTCGAGCCCGAGCCGGTCGAGCCCGGCGGCGGCGAGCAGCGTCGCGTCGGCCTCGCCGGCCGCGATCTTGGCCAGGCGCGTGGCGACGTTACCCCGCAGCGGCACGATGGCGATGTCGGGCCGGATGCTTCGGACCTGCGCCGCGCGGCGCGGCGACGACGTGCCGAGCCGCGCGCCCGCGGGCAACCCGGCAAGGCTCGCCGCGCCGATCAGCCGGTCGCGGACATCGGCGCGCGGCAGCATGGCGGCCAGCGCGATGCCGCCGGGCAGGTGCGTCTCGACGTCCTTCATCGAGTGGACGGCGAGGTCGATCCGGCCGTCGAGCAGCGCCGCGTCGAGCTCCTTGGTCCACAGCGCTTTGCCGCCGATCTCGGCCAGCGGCCGGTCCTGCACCCGGTCGCCGGTGGTGACGACGACGACGATCTCGCTCGGACCATCGAGCGCCGCCGCCACCATGTGCGCCTGCGCCAGCGCCAGCGGCGAGCCGCGCGTCCCGATCTTCAGCGTCATGGCGCGCGGTTGTGCAGGCCACAGCCGTGCTTGGCAAGCCGTCGCCCGCCGCGATAGGCTTGCCGGCGAGCAAGGGGGGGCGGCGATGCGCATCGATCGACGGCAGTTCGGCGCGGGTCTCGCCGCGCTCGCGGCGTCGCCGCTCAGGGCGGCCGGGCTGCCGCAACCCGACCCGGCGCTGTGGGACCCGGCGCTGCCGTTCGCCGAAGGCTTCGCGCCGGGCCCGAACGGGCCGGTCTACTTCCGCCGCTACGGTGGCGGCGCGCGGAGCCCGGTCATCGTCCTCCATGGCGGCCCGGCGGGCGGACACCGCTATATGCGGCCCTATGCGGCGCTGGCGCGCGAGCGGCCGGTCGTCCTCTATGACCAGAGCGGCTGCGGCCGGTCGGCGGCACCGCCCGCCCTGTCGCGCTACACCGTCGACCGCTACGTCGCCGAGCTGGAGGCGCTGCGCGGCCACCTCAGCATCGGCCGCGCCGTGCTGCTCGGCCACTCGTGGGGTGCCCTGCTCGCCCCGGCCTATGCCGCGGCCCATCCGGCGCGCGTCGCCGGCCTCGTCCTTGCCGGCGGGGCACCGTCGTGGCGATCGATCGCCGATCAGGCCAAGCTGTGGCTCGCCGAACTGGGTCCGGCGGCGGTCGCCACCGCCGCGCGCGGCCCGTCCGATCCGGGCTACGGCGCGCTCGTCGACCGCTACTACGCGCTGCACCTGTGCCGGCTCGATCCCGTCCCGGCGTGGTTCGCCGCCGAGGGCGAGGCGATCGCGAAGAACCCGGTCTATGTCCACCTGAACGGCCCGACCGAGTTCGACTTCACCGGCGCGCTGGCGTCGCTCGACGTGTCCGATGCCCTCCGCGGCGTCCGCGCGCCGACGCTCGTCACCTGCGGCGAGTTCGACGAAGGCCCGCCGCGGATCGCCCGGCAGATCGTCGCGCTCGTGCCCGGCGCGCGCCTGACCGTGTTCGACGGCCTCAGCCACATGAGCCACATCGAGGATCCGGCGCGGGTCGTGGCGGCGACGGCGGCGTTCCTGCAGACGGTCGCCTAAACCGGCCGGTCCGGCTACAGCGGGCGGCGTGACACTGATCCTGGGCATCGAATCGTCGTGCGACGAGACCGCCGTCGCGCTGGTCCGCGACGACCGCACCATCGTCGCGCAGCGCATCGCCAGCCAGGACGCGACCCACCGCCCGTTCGGCGGCGTCGTGCCGGAGCTTGCCGCGCGCGACCATGTCGAGGGACTGACACCGATGATCGCCGGCGTGCTGGCCGACGGCGGCGTCCGCCTGCGCGACGTCGACGCCATCGCCGCGACGGCGGGCCCGGGGCTGATCGGCGGCGTCATGGCCGGGCTGGTGACGGCGAAGGCGCTGGCGTTCGCCGCCGCCAGGCCGCTGTACGCGGTCAATCACCTGGAGGGGCACGCGCTGTCGCCGCGGCTGGTCGCGGCCGACCTCGCCTTCCCCTACCTGCTGCTGCTCGTGTCCGGGGGCCACTGCCAGCTGCTCGCTGTCGAGGGCGTCGGGCGCTACCGGCGGCTGGCGACGACGATCGACGACGCCGCCGGGGAGGCGTTCGACAAGGTGGCGAAGCTGCTCGGCCTCGGCTTCCCCGGGGGCCCGGCGGTCGAGCGCGCGGCGGCGGCGGGCGATCCGGCGCGCTTTGCTCTGCCGCGGCCGCTGGTCGGTAGCGACGATCCCAACTTCTCCTTCGCCGGGCTGAAGTCGGCCGTGCTCCGCGTGCGCGACGCCCTCCCCGCGCCGACCGGTGCCGACGCGGCCGACCTCGCCGCGGGGTTCCAGGCGGCGGTGGTCGACTGCCTCGTCGACCGCAGCCGGCGGGCGCTGGCGCGGACGCAAGCGACCGCCTTCGTCGTCGCCGGCGGGGTCGCGGCCAACGCCGCCGTGCGCGCGGCGCTGGCCGAGGTCGCCGGCGCCCACGGCCTGCCGTTCGTCGCGCCGCCGGCGTGGCTGTGCACCGACAATGCGGCGATGATCGCCTGGGCCGCGGCCGAACGCATCTTCGCCGGCATCGCGCCCGACGGCGACGCCCCCGCCCGCCCCCGCTGGCCGCTCGATCCGACGGCGGAGCCGGTTCGCGGCGCGGGGGTGAAGGCGTGACGGGAATGACGGCCATAGGCGTCGTCGGCGCGGGCGCGTGGGGGGTGGCGCTGGCGCAACTCGCCGCCGCTGGCGGTCCGGTGCGGCTATGGGCGCGGGATCCGACGACCGTCGCCGCCATCGCCGCGACGCGCACCGCGCCGCGGCTGCCCGGCCGGCCGCTTCTCCCGGCCGTGCGGGCGACCGCCAACCTTGCCGACCTCGCGGGGTGCGATGCCCTGCTGATCGTCGTGCCGGTGACGGCGACGGCGGCGGTGCTGGCGGGTTTGGCCGGACTGGCACCGCGCCCGCTCGTCCTCTGCGCCAAGGGGCTTGGCCCCGGCGGGGTGCCGCTGACTGAGGTCGCCGCCGCCGCCCTGCCCGGGTGGCCGCTGGCGCTGCTGTCGGGGCCGACCTTTGCCGAGGAGGTCGCGGCCGGGCTGCCGGCGGCGGCGACCCTCGCCTGCACCGACGCCGATCTCGCCGCCCGGCTGGCGGCGCGCCTCGGCCGGCCGCACTTCCGCCTCTACACCGGCGGCGACGTCGTCGGCGTCGGCCTGGGCGGCGCGGTCAAGAACGTCCTGGCGGTCGCCGCCGGCGTCGTCGCCGGGCGCGGCCTCGGTGAGAACGCGCGCGCGGCGATCGTCACGCGCGGCTTCGCCGAGATGCGGCGCTACGGCGCGGCGCTCGGCGGGGATCCGGCGACGCTCGCCGGCCTGTCGGGGCTTGGCGATCTTGTCCTCACCTGCAGCGGCGCGCGGTCGCGCAACTTCGCGCTCGGGGAGGCGCTCGGGCGGGGCGTAACCGCCGCCGCCGCCCTCGCCGCCAGCCGCGGGGTCGCCGAAGGTGCGGCGACGGCCCCGATCCTCGCCGCCGACGCCCGCGCCAGGGGGATCGACCTGCCGATTGCGGCGGCGGTCGCGGACCTCGTCGCGGGGGCCGGGGTCGACGCGGTCATTGCCCGCCTGCTCGACCGGCCGCGCAAGTCCGAGGGCTGATCGCGATCGCCGCGAGCCGGCTCCGCACGTCGCAGGGGCGTGCCAGCCTCAATCACCGCTCATGCTGAGCTTGTCGAAGCACGCTGAAACGGTCGTGCGTGCTTCGACAAGCTCAGCATGAGCGGGGTTGCACCTCGAG
>JAFARM010000093.1 GCA_019245455.1 Sphingomonadaceae bacterium
CGCCGGACGCCGACGCCCTCCGCCGTCGGGTGACGGAGGGCAACGCCGCCCGCCACGGCGCGCTCGCCAACGTCCATGCCCGCGTGCCCGCGCGAGACCACGTCCGGCGCGAGACCTGGCTCAAGGAGATCGAGGCCCAGTGGGGGCCAGCCCCCGGGCGCCACCAGAGCGACGGCGCCAATCTCCTCGTGCTGGGCGCCCAGTTCGGCAACGTCCTCGTGGGGATCCAGCCCGCCTTCGGCTACGAGGGCGACCCGATGCGGCTCCTGTTCGAGCGCGGCTTCGCCCCCACTCACGCCTTCAGCGCCTTCTACCGCTACCTGCGCGAGGACTTCGCCGCCCATGCCGTGCTCCACTTCGGCACCCACGGCGCCTTGGAGTTCATGCCCGGCAAGCAGGCCGGGCTGTCGGCGACGAGCTGGCCCGACCGGCTGATCGGCGACTTGCCCAACCTCTATCTCTACGCCGCCAACAATCCGAGCGAGGGGACCATCGCCAAGCGCCGCACGGGCGCGACCCTGATCAGCTACCTGACGCCGCCGATCGCGCAGGCCGGCCTGTACAAGGGCCTCGCCGAACTCAAGGCGTCGATCGAACGCTACCGCGCCGCCGGGCCCGATGCCGCCAACGAAGCGGCGATGCTGGCGCTGCTGATCCAGGAGCAGGCGGCGGCGGTCGACCTCGCCGCGGTCGAGCCGTCATGGACGGAGCACGCGCGCGCGATCGCGACGCTCGCGGCCAAGGTCTACGAACTCGAGGCGACGCTGATCCCGCACGGCCTCCACGTCGTCGGTCAGGTGCCGAGCGCAGAGGCCCGCGCGGACCTGCTCGCCGCCATCGCCGCTGGGCGCGGACGCCAAGTGCCGCGCGACGTGCTCGCCGCCATCGTCGCCGGCAATACGCCTGCCGACATGGCCGGCGAGACGCTGCTCGCCGAGCTCGCCGCCGCTGCGCGCCACCTCGCCGCCGACAGCGAGATGGACGCGATCGTCCACGCGCTCGACGGCGGCTTCGTCGCGCCGGCACCGGGCGGCGACGTGCTGCGCAGCGCCGACGTCCTGCCGACCGGGCGCAACCTGCACGGCTTCGATCCCTTCCGCCTGCCGAGCGCGTTCGCCTGCCGCGACGGCGCGGCAATGGCCGACAAATTGATCGCGCGCCACGTCGAGGCCGGCAGCGGCGTCCCCGAGTCCGTCGCCATGGTCCTGTGGGGTACCGACAACCTCAAGAGCGAAGGGGCGCAGATCGCGCAGGTGCTGGCGCTGATGGGCGCGAAGCCGCGGCACGATGGCTATGGCCGCCTCTGCGGGGCCGAGCTGATCCCGCTCCCCGACCTCGGCCGGCCGCGGATCGACGTCGTCGCCACGCTGTCGGGTATCTTCCGCGATCTGCTGCCGATGCAGACGCGGATGATCGCCGAAGCCGCGTACCTCGCCACTGTCGCCGACGAACCGACTGACGCGAACTTCATCCGCAAGCACAGCCTGGCGCACGCCGCGCGCCTCGGCTGCGACCTCGACACGGCGGCTCTCCGCGTCTTCTCCAACGCCGAAGGGGCGTACGGAGCCAACGTCAACCTGATGATCGACGCCGGCGTCTGGTCCGACGGCGACGACCTCGCCGACGCCTATGAGGCGCGCAAGGGCTTCGCCTACGGCCGCAGCGGCGCGCCGGTTCGCCATGCGGCGATGCTGGCGACCAACCTCGCCGCCGTCGACCTCGCCTACCAGAACCTCGACTCGGTCGAGCTCGGCGTCACCAGCGTCGACCAGTATGTCGACAGCCTGGGCGGGATCAGCCGCTCGATCGCGCGCGCCAAGGGCCATGCCGCCCCCGTCTACATCGGCGACGCGACACAGGGCGCGGCCAAGGTGCGGACCTTGGGCGAGCAGGTGGCGCTGGAGACGCGGACGCGGATGCTCAACCCGGCGTGGACCGAGGGGATGCTGGCCAGCGGCTTCGAAGGCGTGCGCCAGATCGAGGCGACGATGACGACGACGCTCGGCTGGTCGGCGACAACGGGCGACGTTTCCCCCTGGGTCTACCAGCGGATCAGCGAGACGTACGTCCTCGATCCCGCCATGCGGGCGCGGCTGGCGGCCTTGAACCCGAAGGCGGCGATGCGCGTCGCCAGCCGGCTCCTGGAAGCGCACGACCGCAACTTCTGGCAGCCCGACGCGGCGACGCTCGCCGCGCTCCGCGACGCCAGCGACGAACTCGAAGACCGGCTCGAGGGCGTGACGACCGCGATGGCCGCGTGAGGATGACTGTATGAGCGTGATCGAACTCGACCGCCCGACCATCAGCAAGCCCTTGGCGAAGGCGTTGCAGCTCGACGGCGAGGGCTCGGTGCAGGTCAAGCTCGACCCGCGCGATCAGATCCAGGGGGCCAAGGTCTTCGCCATCTACGGCAAGGGCGGGATCGGCAAGTCGACCACCAGCAGCAACCTGTCGGCCGCGCTGTCACTGATGGGCAAGCGCGTGCTGCAGATCGGCTGCGATCCGAAGCACGATTCGACCTTCACCCTGACCAAGAAGCTGATGCCGACGGTGATCGACATCCTCGAGACCGTCGACTTCCACGCCGAGGAGTTGCGGCCCGAAGACTATTGCTTCGAGGGCTTCAACGGCGTGATGTGCATCGAGGCGGGCGGGCCGCCGGCGGGCACCGGGTGTGGCGGTTATGTCGTCGGCCAGACCGTCAAGCTGTTGAAGCAGCACCATCTGCTTGAAGACACCGACGTCGTCATCTTCGACGTGCTCGGCGACGTGGTGTGCGGCGGCTTCGCCGCGCCCCTGCAGCACGCCGAGCGCGCGGTCGTGGTCGCAGCGAACGACTTCGACAGCATCTTCGCGATGAACCGCATCGTCGCGGCGATCCAGGCCAAGGCCAAGAACTACGAGGTGCGCGTCGCCGGCGTGATCGCCAACCGCTCGGCCGCGACCGACGAGATCGACCGCTTCAACGCCGCCACCGGGCTGAAGCGCCTCGCCCATTTGCCCGACCTCGACGCCATCCGCCGCTCGCGCCTGAAGAAGTGCACGGTGTTCGAGATGGACGCGACGCCCGAGCTCGACGCGGTCAAGGCCGAGTATATGCGGCTGGCCGCCACGCTCTACGCCGGTACCGAGGCGCTGGCGGCGGTGCCGATGAAGGACCGCGACATCTTCGACTTCCTTGGGTTCGAATGATGGCGAGCGCCGCGCCCCCCGCCACGTCATCCTGGGACGCCTACCGCGGGCAGCTCGAGACTTATTTCGACCGGACGGCGGTCGACGCTTGGGCGGCGCTGACCAGCGACGCACCCGTGAGTCGCGTGCGCGCCACGGTCCGCGCCGGACGCACGGCGATGCGCACGGTGCTGCTCGACTGGCTGCCCGGCGACATGACCGGCCTCACCCTGCTCGACGCTGGCTGCGGCACCGGCGCGCTCGCCGTCGCCGCCGCGCGGCGCGGGGCGAGGGTCACGGCGATCGACATCTCCGGCAGCCTCGTCAGCCTCGCCCAGGCGCGCGCGCCGGCGCGGTTCGACGACGAGGGCTTCAGCGGCGGCAGCATCGACTGGCGGGTCGGCGATATGCTCAGCCTGGGTGCGTTCGACCATGTCGTCGCCATGGACTCGCTGATTCACTACCCCGCCGCCGACATCGCCCGCACGGTCACCGCGCTGACGGCGCGGACGCGGCGCAGCCTCGCCTTCACCTTCGCGCCGCGCTCGCCGCTGTTGGCGGCGATGCACACGGCCGGCAAGCTGTTCCCCCGCGCCGACCGTGCCCCGGCAATCGTGCCAGTGGCCGAGGCGACCTTGCGCGCGGCACTCAGCGGCCTCGACAGCGCCATCGTTCGTCGCAGCGAACGTGTGTCGGGCGGATTCTACACCAGCCACGCGCTGGAGGTGGTGCGGACATGACCGCTGCCGCTCTGCCGCTTGCGACCAAGGGCTCGCGCTTCTGGGCGCGGCTGGGCACACGCTTCCTGCCCTTCGCCGACGCCGCGACGACCGAGCTCCCGCTCAGCCGCCTGTTCCGGCTGTCGCTGTTCCAGGTGACGGTCGGCATGGCGGCGGTGATGCTGATCGGCACCCTGAACCGCGTGAGGATCGTCGAGCTGCACGTCCAGTCATGGCTCGTCGCGCTCATGGTGTCGCTGCCGCTGGTCTTCGCGCCGCTGCGCGCGCTGATCGGCCACAAATCCGACAACCATCGCTCGATCCTCGGGTGGAAGCGGGTACCCTACATCTGGTTCAGCACGCTGCTGCAATTCGGCGGCTTCGCCATCCTGCCCTTCGCGCTCCTCATCATGAGCGGCGACACGACGGGCTCGCCGATGGTCGGTGTCGCCGGCGCGGGCGTGGGTTTCCTGATGGTGGGCGCGGGAATGCACACGGTGCAGACGGCGGGCCTTGCGCTCGCCACCGACCTCGCGCCCGAGGCCGCGCGGCCGCGCGTGGTCGCGCTCATGTACGTTATGCTGCTCGTCGGGATGCTGATCTCGGGCGTCACCGTCGGCTTGCTGCTCCACCATTTTTCGGCGTTGAGGCTCGTCAAGGTCGTGCAGGGCGCGGGCGCGCTGACGATGGTGGTCAACGTGTTCGCCCTGTGGAAGCAGGAGGCACGCAACCCTGCCGTGACCCGCGTCGATCGCGTCGGCGCTGCCCCTGCCTTTCGAACGGCCTGGGCCGAGCTGATCGCCGTGCCGCGTACCATCCGCCTCCTCACCGCCGTCGGCCTGGGCGCGGCGGCGTTCAATATGCAGGACGTTCTACTCGAGCCGTACGGCGGCGAGGTACTCGGGATGTCGGTTGGCGAAACGACTTCGCTGACTGCGACGTGGGCCTTCGGTACCTTGTGCGGCCTGGCGCTGGCGGCGCGGCTGCTTGGCCGCGACTACGATCCCAACCGGCTGGCCGGCTACGGCGTCGTGCCGGGGCTGGTCGCCTTCGCCGGTGTCGCGCTCGCGGGGCCGCTCGGCTCACCGCTGCTCCTCGGGGCGTCCGTCGCCGGCGTCGGCTTTGGCGGCGGCCTCTTC
>JAFARM010000124.1 GCA_019245455.1 Sphingomonadaceae bacterium
GAACAGGGCGGCGGCGTAGGCCCGTTCGATCGGGGTTTCGGCGTCGCCGTCGTGCTGCCGCTTCGTCGCCACTGCCCGGAACCCTCGTCCTGCCGCTCTGCCGCGGCTTATGCGTCGCCGCGCGGGCGGCGACAAGGCGGGCCACGCCCCGCTTGTGCCGCCGCCCGCACGCTGCTAAGGCGCGCCACTCTCCGGGCCGCTTTAGCTCAGCCGGTAGAGCACATCATTCGTAATGATGGGGTCGCGTGTTCGAGTCACGCAAGCGGCACCACCTCCGGTCAAAACTCGGACCCGCGGCGAACACCGGGCCGGCGGAAGCGCGTCTGGACGGATCCCGGCCGGACCGACCATCGCTGCAAAGACAGCGACGGAGCACCCCGCGCGGTTACGTCCACCCGCCGCCCAGCGCCTTGTACAGGCGCGCGAGGTCGGTCAGCAGCGTCGCGTCGGACTGGGCGAGGGCGTTGCGGTTGGTCAGCAGCGACCCCTGCGCGTCGAGCACCGGCTGGAAGTCGGTCAGGCCGGCGTTGAAGCTGACGAGCGCCAGCCGCTCGGCGCGCTCGGCCTGGTCGACGCCGCGCTTCAGCTCGTCGTTGCGGCGCTGCTCGCCCTGGACGTCGGCGAGCGCGTCCTCGACGTCCTGGACCGCCGTCAGAACCGTCTTCTTGTAGGTCAGCAGCGCCTCGTCGGCCGCCGCGCGGCGTTCCGCGACGACGCCCTTGCGCCGGCCGCCGTCGAAGATCGGCAGCGACACCGCCGCCGTGCCGCTCGTCTGCAACGACGCGTGCTCGAACAGCGTCGCGAGGTTGGTCGAGATCAGCTGCGCCATGCCCATCAGGTTGAACTTGGGGTACAGGTCGGCGACCGCGACGCCGATGTCGGCGGTGGCCGCGGCCAGCTGGCGTTCGGCGGCGCGGATGTCGGGGCGGCGGCGGAGCAGGTCCGACGGCAGACCACCGGGCAAGTCGAAGGCGACCTGCGGGATCGTTGCGGCCGGCGTCAGCGTGTCCGACAGCGCGTCGGCGCCGTCGCCGGTGAGGACGCCGATGGCGTGGATTTCATCACGCGCGCGGGCCTGCAGCTGCGGCAGGGCGGCGGCGGCGTCGCGCAGCTGCAGCTGCTGCTGCCGCTCGGGCAGCTCGGCGACGAGGCCGGCCTGCCGCCGCGCCGTGATCAGCCGCAGCGTCCGCTGCTGCCGCGCGATTTCCACCTCGGCGACGGCGATCTGCGCCTGCAGCGAGCGCAGCATCAGATAGTCGGAGGCGACCTCGGCGGCGACGCTGACCTGCAGGTCGCGGACGTTCCATTCGGCCGCGGCGACGCGCGCGCGCGCGCCTTCGACCTGCCGCCGCGTGCCGCCGAACAGGTCGAGCTCCCACGACGCGTCGAGCCCCAGGGACCAGGTGGTGATGCCATTGCCGGGAAGGGCGATGCCCTGACCCGACGACCCGCCGCCCGTGCTGCCGCCGCCGGACGACCCGCCACCGCTACCGCCGCCACCGCCACCGGCGGTGAACTGCCTGGCCAGCGAGCTGAACCCGGCGTTCTTGCTGAAGTCGATGCGGTTGAGCGAGCCGCTGCCGTCGAGCGTCGGCAGGCCGGCGGCGCGCGCCTCCCGCTCCTGCGCCCGCGCCCCGGCGATGCGGGTCTTCGCCGTGGCAAGGTCGAGGTTGCCGGCGAGCGCGCGGTCGATCAGGCCGTCGAGCACGGGGTCGTGCAGCTGCGCCCACCAGCGGGCCGGCGGTTCGCCGCTGGCCGTCGCCGCCGGTGCCTCGGCGAAGCGCGCCGGCACCGGCACATCCGGCGTCGCGTAGTTGGGGCCGACGGTGCAGCCGGAAAGCGCGGCGAGCACGGCGACGGCAAGGACAAGCCGATGCATCAGTGCGCCCCCGCCGCCGCCTGCCCCTTGGGCGGGGCCTTGAGCAGGAAGATGACGGGGATCGCGCACAGCGTGTAGACCATCAGCGCGCGGTAGACGTCGAGGTAGCCGAGCATCGCCGCCTGCTGGCTGACGATACGGTACAGCTGGCCCTGCGCCGCCTGCGCCACCTGCGCCGTCGCCATGCCGGCCCCGGTCAGCGCCGCCTGGATGCCGGCGATGCCGTCGTTGTAGTTGGGCGCGAGCGGGTGCAGGTGTTCGACCAGCCGCGACTGGCGCGTCTGCTCTTCGACCGACAGCCACGCCTGACTGAGGGCGATGCCGACCGACCCGCCGAGGTTGCGGAAGACGTTGAGCAGCGCCGAGGCATCGCCCGAATCCTTCGGCTTCAGCCCGGTATAGGCCGCGGTCGTGATCGGCACGAACAGGAACGGCAGGGCGACCGCCTGATAGGCGCGCGCCCATGCCCAGTCGCCGAAGCTGGCGGTCGCATCGAGGCTCGTCAGATGGCCGAGCGCGATCGCCGACACGATCAGCGCCCCGGCAAGCAGGTAGCGGACGTCGACCTTGCCGACCAGCCGCCCGGCGAAGGGCACGGCCATGACGGTGGCGAAGCCGCCGAAGGTCATCGCCAGGCCGGCGTCGGTCGCGCTGTAGCCGAACACCTGCTGCAGCATCGCCGGGATCAGCTGGATCGAACCGAACAGGATGACGCCGGTGGTGAACATCACCGCCAGCACGCCGGCGAAGTTGCGCTTGGCCATCAGCCGGACGTTGACGATCGGGTCGGGGCGCGTCGCCTCCCACACGATCAGCGCGGCGATGCCGGTGACCGCGGTGATCGCCATGGCGGTGATGAAGCTGGAGCCGAACCAGTCGTCGCGCTCACCGCGGTCGAGGAACAGTTCCAGGCTGCCCAATCCGACGACGACGAGCAGAAAGCCGACGATGTCGACGCGCAGCCCCTTGGCCAGCAGCTTTTTCCGCTCGTCGACCAGAACCTTGGGCTCGTCGACGAAGCTCTGGACGAGGAACAGCGACAGGATGCCGACCGGGATATTGACGAGAAAGATCCAGTGCCACGAGTAATTGTCGGTGACCCAGCCGCCGACCGTCGGCCCGAGCACAGGGGCGACGATGACGACGAAGGCGTAAGCGGCGAACGCCTGGCCCCGCTTGGCCGGAGGGAAGGTGTCGGCGAGCATCGACTGTTCCGACGGCGCGAGGCCGCCGCCGCCGATGCCCTGGAAGATGCGCGCCAGCACCAGGAACTGGATGTTGGGCGCGATGCCGCACAGGAACGAGGCGACGGTGAACAGCGCCACCGACAGCATATAATAGCGCTTGCGGCCGATGACGCTCGACAGCCAGCCCGAGATCGGGATGATGACCGCGTTGGCGACGAGATAACTGGTCAGCACCCACGTCGATTCGTCGGGCGACACCGACAGGCTGCCGGCGATATGCGCCAGGCTGACGTTGGCGATCGAAGTGTCGAGCACCTCCATGAAGGTCGCGATCGAGATGATGCCGACGATCAGCCACGGCGAGCGCTTGCCCGCCGCGGACCGTGACGGGTCCCAGCCGTCGCCGCCAGCCACGTCAGCGCACCCCTGCGGCGCGCGCCGTCATCGGACCTTCACCCGCGGCACGACCGACATTCCGGGGCCAACCGGATAGGCTTCGATCCCCGGCGAATCGATGGCGATGCGCACCGGTACGCGCTGGACGACCTTGACGAAGTTGCCGGTGGCGTTCTCGGCAGGCAGCAGGCTGAACGCCTGGCCGGCGCCGCGCTGGAACGATTCGACATGGCCGTGGAAGGCGACGTCGGGCAGCGCGTCGATCTTGATGTCGACGGGTTGGCCGACGCGCATCAGCTTCAGCTGCGTCTCCTTGAAGTTCGCCGTGACCCACAGCTTCAAGGGCACGATCGCCAGCAACTGCTGTCCCGGCGTGACGTACGACCCCGGCGTCACCGTGCGGTTGGCGACGCGGCCGACGATGGGCGCGATGATCTGGCTGTTGGCGAGGTCGACCGCGGTCGTCGCCGCCTGGGCATCGGCGGCCTTGACCGCGGCGCGGTCGGCGCTGACCTGCGCGCGGGCGGACGTCAGCTGCGCCTCGGCCTGGCGAACGGCCTTCAGCGCCGCATCGCGCCGGCCGCGCGCCGCGTCGACCGCCTGGACGGCGGCGTCGATCTGCTGCGCGGCGACGGCGGCCGGGTCGGTGCGCTGCGCCGCGCGGTAGCGAGCTAGGTCGGCCAGCGCCTTGTCGAGATCGGCCTGCGGCTGCACGACCTGGGCGCGGGCGGTGGCGATCTGCTGCCGCTGGACGCCGATCTGCGCGAGGCTCTGGGCGACGGTGGCGCGCGCCTGCTGCGCGCTCGCGCGCTGTCCCTGATAGCGCGCCGTGTTCGACTGCGTGTCGAGGATCGCCAGCACCTGGCGCGGGCCGACGACCTGGTTGTCGTCGACCAGCACCTGCCGGACCAGCCCCGACACCTGCGGGGCGATGCGGACGATGTGCCCGTCGATATAGGCGTCGTCGGTGGTTTCGTACTGCCGCGCGTTCAGCCAATAGAGGATACCGCCGACGAGGGCACCGATGACGACGACGGCGATAACGATGAGCAGGACCGGCCGGTCGCGAAGCTTCTTCGGCGGCGGCTCGTCGCCCTCGCCCGTGTCGCTTTCGCCCTGGCCGTCGTTGCCTTCGTCCTTCTTTCGCTCGCCTTCGCCGCCACCATCCGGCTTGTCGCCGTTCCGTTTGTGGTCAGCGTCGTCCTTCGTGCCTCTGCTGCCGCCCTTTCCGCCGCCCTCATCGCCATGCGCCGCCTCGCCGTGGCCCGGCGCGCCATGATCGTCCACGGAATGGCGGGGGGCTTGATCGTCGGCGGCGCTCATGCGATTTTGCATAAACGCGTTTATGATGCGCTGCAACCTTGAATCTGAGCCGCGCTAGGAAAGGGGCGGGGATGACGAAGCCGTCGCTGACCGAGATGTTCGCAGCCGCCGGCGTGCAACGGCCAGAGGACAGCATCGGTTTCCTGCTGTGGCGCGTCGCCCACCGGCACCAGCGCGAAGTCGACCGCGTGCTGGCGGCGATCGACCTGACCCATCTGCAGTTCGTCGTTCTCGTCCAGACGGCGTGGCTGGCGCGCGATGGCGAGGCGGTGACGCAGGCCGGGCTGGCGCGTTACGGCAAGGTCCACCCGATGCAGCTGTCGAACATTCTCAAGACGTTGGAAGCAAAGCAGCTGATCACGCGGCGCCGCGCCGCCCCGGCGGCCCGGAGCAAGCTGGTCGCGCTGACGCCCGGCGGCATCGACCTCCTCGCCCGGGCGCTGCCGCGCGTCCAGGGGCTGCACGACAGCTTCTTCGGCGACGATACGGGGTCGTCGCGCACGCTTCATGCCTGTCTGCGGCAGTTGGTCGCAAGCTGGCCCGACGACGATTAGGCGAGTTTGCCGAACGGCAGCAGCCGGCGCGCGAGGATCTGCGCGCCGCGCACGTCGCCGCTCCGAAGCAGCGGCAGGACATCGACCGTCTGGCGCTTGAGCAGCGCCTCGTACCCGTCGCGCGCCGGCAGCCGCTGCACGGTCTCCAGCAGCTGCGTCGCGCGCGGCGCATTGTCGGTCGACAGGTCGAGCAGCGTCAGGCCGTAGAAGGCGGGGTGTGCGGGGCTCTTCGGATCCTTGGCGAGCGCCGTCTCGAAGTCGGCGATGGCGACCTTCTGCGACGCGCCGAGCAGGGTTCCGGCGAGGAATTTGCCGAGCGTCGAGATCGCGCCGGCGTGCCAGCCGGCGAGGCTCGCCCAGGCGAGCGCGTTGCCCGGATCGCGCTGGACCACCGCCTCCATCCGCGTCCGCGTCTCCTTCGCGAGGCCGGGCGACTTCGACAGCTTGCCCCGATAGCCCACCGCCTGCGCCTTCATCAGCGCCGCGTCGATGTTGTTCGGCTCGCGGGCGAGGGCCGCGTCGAAGTCGCGGTCGGCGGCGTCGACTTGCGTCTTGGCAACCGCCTTGTCGGTCGTCTGGAAACTGGCGACGATCAGCGTCGCGCGGCCGGCGAGGATCAGCGACGCCGCCGTGCCCTCCGCCTGCCCGGCCGCCGCCACCTCGGCGAAGCGGCCGTCGTGGAACAGGCTGGCGGCGCTCGCCCAGGCCGGCTGGGCGGCGGCGAGGGTGGCGACGGCAACGACGGCGAGGAAGGAACGGATCAAGCGAGCGACTCCGCGATGCGCCCCCGCGTCGCCTCCAACCCGTAGAGGGCGATAAACGATCCCATGCGCGGACCGCTCTCGGTGCCGATGAGGATTTCGTACAACGCCTTGAACCAGTTGCGCAAGGGCTCGAACCCGGCCGCCTTGCCGGCGTCGTAGACCGCCGTCTGGTAGGTTTCCGCCTCAGCCCCTGGCCCGATCGCCGCCAGGCGGGCATCGAGGTCGCGCAAGGCCGCCGCCTCGCGGTCGTCGGGCTTGCGGCGGACGAGGCCGGGCGTGACGAAATCGCGAGCGTATTGAATGGCATGGCCGACGAGCGCGGCGAGGTCGGGGTGGCTTTCCGGAGTGATGTCGGG
>JAFARM010000228.1 GCA_019245455.1 Sphingomonadaceae bacterium
GCGCTGCGCCCGAACGCGGGGCGGGTGCCGTGGTGGGCGCTCGCGGCCGGACGGCGCGTTCCGGGGACGCGCGTCGGCGATTATCTGCCGCTCGGCCGCTTGCTGCGTGCCCCGGCGGGTGCGACCATCGCCGATGTCATCCCGACCGCCGGCCCGCTGTGGGACGGGCTGCTGGCGACCTTCTTCCGCTCGGCGCTGAACACGCCGCCGGAGGTCGCCTCGGCGCGGCTGGCGGGGGCGATCGTCCGCGAGACGATCCTGGCCGGCGGCGCGGCGACGCGGCCGCGCTATGCGGTGCCGACGCTGGCGGCGGCATTCGTCGAGCCGGCGCTGGCCTACCTGAGGTCACGGGAGAGCACGGTGCGGTTGGCGACGCGGGTGCGCGCCGTCGAGCAGGCCGACGGGCGGGTGGCGGCGCTGCGCCTGGGCGAAGAGACCGTGGCGGTCGAAGCGGGCGACGCCGTCATCGTCGCGACGCCGCCGTGGATCGCCGCCGACCTGTTGCCCGGCCTGACCGTGCCCGACGCCTTCCACGCCATCGTCAACGCCCACTTCGCGGTTGCGCCGCCGCCGGGCGTCCCGGCGATCCTGGCGGTCAATGGCGGCACGGCGGAATGGCTTGTCGCGCACGGCGACCGCGTGTCGGTCACGGTCAGCGCCGCCGACGCGCTTGCCGCGCGCGACCGGGCGGAGATCGCCGCGGCGCTGTGGGCGGACATCCGCGCCGCCTACCGCTGGGATGCGCCGATGCCGCCGTTTCAGATCGTCAAGGAAATGCGCGCGACCTTCGCCGCGACGCCGGCGCAGGACACGCGGCGGCCGGCGGCGTGGACTGGGGTGGCGAACCTGTTCCTCGCCGGCGACTGGACCCAAACCAGGCTGCCTGCAACGATCGAGGGGGCGATTCGTTCCGGCGCGACCGCGGCGGGGTTGGCGTCGCGGGCAACCTCCCTATAAAGGCCTGATGCCGGTCGCCGATCTTGCCCCCGAACTGCGCCCCGACGCGCTCGACGCCGCCGTTGCCCGCGCGGCCGACGCGCTTCGCCGGCTGCAGCGGCCCGACGGCCACTGGGTGTTCGAGCTCGAGGCCGACGCGACGATCCCGGCCGAGTACCTGCTCCTCCGCCACTTCCTCGGCGAGCCGGTCGATACGGACTTGGAGGCGCGGATCGGCCGCTACCTGCGCCGCATCCAGGACGCGCGCCACGACGGCTGGGGATTATACCATCAGGGTGACTTCGACGTCTCGGCGTCGGTCAAGGCGTACTTTGCGTTGAAGATGATCGGCGACGAGCCGCAAGCCCCGCACATGGCCCGCGCCCGCGCCGCGATTCTGAAGGCCGGCGGGGCGGCGGCGGTCAACGTCTTCACCCGCATCCAGCTGGCGCTGTTCGGCTGCACGTCGTGGCGGTCGGTGCCGACGATGCCGCCCGAGCTGATCCTCGCCCCGCGCTGGTTCCCGGTCCATTTGTCGAAGATGGCCTACTGGGCGCGGACCGTGATCGTGCCGCTGCTGGTGCTCGGCGTGAAGCAGCCGCTGGCGAGGAACCCGCGCGGCGTCCGGGTCGACGAGCTGTACCTGCCCAAGGCCACAGTCAAGCCGAAGTCGAACGTCGCCGGGGCCAAGGCCTTCTGGAAGGCGGCGTTCGGGGCATTGGACGTCGTCCTCAAGGCCGGCGACGGGCTGTGGCCGAAGCGGCTGCGGCAGCGCGCGATCGACCGCTGCGTCGCGTTCACCGTCGAGCGGCTGAACGGCGACGACGGGCTCGGCGCGATCTATCCGGCGATGGCGAACAGCGTGATGATGTTCGACTGCCTCGGCGACACCCATCACCGTGACATCGCCCGCGCCGCCGTCGAGAAGCTGATCGTCCGCCGCGACGACGGCGAGATCTACTGCCAGCCGTGCCTGTCGCCGGTGTGGGACACCGCGCTCGCCGCCCACGCCATGCTCGAGGTGCGCTCGCCTGAAGCCGAGGCGGCCGCCGACCGCGGGCTCGACTGGCTGCTGCCGCGGCAGGTGCTCGACGTGAAGGGCGACTGGTCGGAGAACGCCCCCGACCTGCGCCCCGGCGGCTGGGCGTTCCAGTACAACAACGCGCACTACCCCGACCTCGACGACACCGCCGCCGTCGTCTGCGCCCTCGACCGGGCGCGGGGGCGGGCGGGCGACCGCTTCGACGCGGCGATCGCGCGCGGCACCGAGTGGACCGTCGGGCTGCAGTCCAGGGACGGCGGCTGGGGCGCGTTCGACGCCGACAACAGCTATCACTACCTGAACAACATCCCGTTCGCCGACCACGGCGCGCTGCTCGACCCGCCGACCGCGGACGTCTCGGCGCGGTGCGTGTCGATGCTGGCGCAGCTCGGCGAGCCGGTGTCGTCGCCCCGGATGAAGGCGGCGGTCGCGTACCTGCTGAAGGAGCAGGAGGCCGACGGCAGCTGGTTCGGCCGCTGGGGGGTCAACTACATCTACGGCACCTGGTCGGCGCTGTGCGCGCTGAACGCGGCCGGCATGACCAAGGCCGATGCGCCGGTGCGGCGCGGCGCGGATTGGCTGCTGCGTATCCAGAACCCGGATGGCGGCTGGGGCGAGAGCTGCGACAGCTACGCCCTCGACCGCACCCGCCATGTCCCCGCCGAAAGCCGCGCGTCGCAGACGGCGTGGGCGCTTCTCGGCCTGATGGCAGCGGGCGAGGCCGAGCATCCGGCGGTCGCGCGCGGCGTCGCGTGGCTGACGGCGCATCAGGGCGAGGACGGCGTCTGGCCGGAGGAACACTATACCGGCGGCGGCTTCCCGCGCGTCTTCTACCTGCGCTACCACGGCTATCCCAAGTTCTTCCCCCTGTGGGCGCTGGCGCGGTACCGCAACCTGAAGCGCAGCAACTCCAAAGACGTGGCGTGGGGGATGTGAGCCTCCTCGTCGTCTGCGGCCTGAAGGCCGAGGCGGCGATCGCGGCGGGCCCAGGCGTGCGCGTGATCGTGGGCGGAGGGCTATCCGATGCGCTGCATGCGCGCCTCGCCGCGGCGCTGGGCGAGGGGCGGCCGGACGCGGTGCTGAGCTTCGGCGTGGCGGGCGCGCTCGCTCCCGGCCTTTCGCGCGGCGAGATGGTCGTGGCCGAGGCGGTCGTTCATCCCAAGGGCGCATTCGACACCGACCCGCCCTGGCGCGAGGCGCTGGCGCGCAAGCTCAAGTGTCGTGAGGCCGTGCTCGT
>JAFARM010000098.1 GCA_019245455.1 Sphingomonadaceae bacterium
GACCGCATCGTCGGGCGCGACGCGGAGATCCGGCAGGTGGTCGACGTGCTGCTCCGCCGTCGCCAGAACAACCCGATCCTGATCGGGGAGGCGGGGGTCGGCAAGACCGCTGTGGTGGAGGGCTTCGCGCGCCGCATCGTCGACGGCGACGTGCCGCCCGCGCTGCAGGGCGTCACCCTGCGCGCGCTCGACGTCACGCTGATGCAGGCGGGCGCGGGGGTGAAGGGCGAGTTCGAGAAGCGCCTGCGCCAGGTGATCGACGAGGTGGAGTCCAGCCCCAAGCCGATCATCCTGTTCATCGACGAGGCGCACACGCTGATCGGCGCCGGCGGAGCTGCCGGCACCGGCGACGCGGCGAACCTGTTGAAGCCGGCGCTCGCCCGCGGGCGCCTGCGGACCATCGCCGCCACCACCTGGGCCGAGTACCGCCAGTTCTTCGAGAAGGACCCGGCGCTGACCGCCGCTTCCAGACGGTCGCGGTCGGCGAGCCCGAGACCAACAAGGCCATCGCCATGCTGCGCTCCGTCGCCGACGCGATGGTCAAGCACCACAAGGTCATCGTGCTGGACGAGGCGCTGGAAGCCGCGGTCAAGCTCAGCCAGCGCTACATCCCGGCGCGGCAGCTGCCCGACAAGGCGGTCAGCCTCTTGGACACCGCCTGCGCCCGCGTCGCAGTCAGCCAGCACGCGACGCCCGCGCCGGTCGAGGACCGCCAGCGCCGCGTCGAGCTGCTCGAGGTCGAGCGCGAGATCGCCGTGCGCGAGGCCGCCTCGGCGATGGGCGACCCGAAGCGCGTCCATGAGGTCGATGCCCAGCTTGAAACCGCGCGCGCCGCGCTCGCCACGGTGCAGGCCAAGTGGGAAACCGAGAAGGCGGCGGTCGATGCCGTCATCGCTACCCGCACGGCGCGGTCGGAGGCGAGCGAGGGCAGCGCCGACGGCGCCGCCGACCTCAGCGGCCACGACGCCCAGCTGAAGACGGCGATGGCCGACCTCCACGCCGCGCAGGGCGACAACCCGATGGTCTTCGCCCAGGTCGATGCCAACGCCGTCGCCGCCGTCGTCGGCGACTGGACCGGGGTGCCCGTCGGCCGCATGGTCAAGGACGAGATAGCCGGCGTCCTACAGATCGCCGACAACCTCAAGAAGCGCGTCATCGGCCAAGACCACGCTATGGAGGCGATCGCCAAGCGGATGCAGACGAGCCGCGCCAAGCTCGACAACCCGAACAAGCCGGTCGGCGTCTTCATGCTGTGCGGCCCCTCGGGCGTCGGCAAGACCGAGACGGCGCACGCGCTTGCCGAGCTGCTCTATGCCGGCGACGATTCGATGATCGTCATCAACATGAGCGAGTTCCAAGAGGCGCACACCGTCTCGACGCTGAAGGGTGCGCCGGCGGGCTATGTCGGCTACGGCCAGGGCGGCGTCCTGACCGAGGCGGTGCGGCGGCGGCCCTATTCGATCGTGCTGTTGGACGAGGTCGAGAAGGCCCACCCCGACGTCCACGAGATGTTCTTCCAGGTGTTTGACAAGGGCTACATGGACGACAGCGAGGGGCGCTACATCGACTTCAAGAACTGCCTGATCCTGCTGACGTCGAACGCCGGCACCGACCTCATCACCGAGATGGCGTCGGACCCGGAGACCGCCCCCGAGCCCGAGGCGCTGGCGACCGCGCTGCGGCCCGAACTGCTCAAGGTCTTCCCGCCGGCGCTGCTCGGCCGGCTGATCGTCCTGCCCTACTTCCCGCTGTCGCCCGAGATGCTCGGCGGCATCGTCCGGCTGCAGCTCAACCGCATCGTCAAGCGGGTCATGGAGAACCACAAGATCGTCCTGACCTATGACCAGTCGGTGATCGACCACGTCGTCAGCCGCTGCACCGAGGCGGCGAGCGGCGGGCGCATGATCGACAACATCCTGACCAACTCGATGCTGCCGACGCTGTCGACCGAGCTCCTCGGCCGCATGGCCCAGGGCCGCGCGGTCGCGGCGATCAACATCACCGCGCCGGGGGATGTGCTAACCTATGACTTCATCGAACCGGCGAACGACGACGCCTTACCGATCGACGTCGACCGGGAACCGGTGGAGGTGGCGGCGGAGTAGGGGGAAAAGTCGCATCGTCGCGTGGACAGCGCAGATGCGTCGGACCATCCAGATTCGGCCTTGATTACGCCGGTGAAGCGACCAAAGGTGCGCGGCGGCCGGGTGGCACGGACGCGGGGGAGAAGGGGATGACGCGGGACGCGCGCGCCGGGGGCACGGCTTGAACGGGCGTCCCGTCTGGTCCGAAGGTCTTTTCCTCCGCCCGCAGCACCTGCAGGCGGCCGAACTCGCCGCGACCGCGGCCCTCCACGCGCGGCTCGACGGCGCGGTGGCCTTTCCGTGGGGATTGGTCGAGCTGCAGCTCGACGAGGACGCGGCGTCGGGGGCCAAGGTCGGGGTCAAGCGCCTCGTCGCGGTGATGCCCGACGGCGAGGTCGTCGACGTGCCCGGCACCCTGCCGCCGCCGCTCGCCTTCGACGTCGACGACCAGGTCCGCGGCGAGATCGTCTATTTGACTCTCCCGGCGCGGGCCGAGGGGGCGGTCGCCTATGCCTATCCGCTGTCGCGCGACGCCGGCATTGCCCGGTACCTGATCGGCGAGCGCGAAGCGGTCGACATCGCCGATCCCGACCGCGCTACCGAGACCATCGAGGTCGCCCAGCCGAACCTGCGCTTCGGCATCGAGGAGGCTGACCTCGCCGGTCGCACCAAGCTCGGCCTCGCCCGTATCCGCGAGGTGGCCTCGAAGCGCGTCATCTGGGACGAGGCGTACATTCCGCCGCTGCTCGATATCAAGGCGTCGCCGACCATGGCGGGGTTCCTCGTCGACATCCTCGGCCGGCTCGAGAGCCGGCAGGAGGAGCTGTCGCTGCGCGCGGTCGAGGGTACCGACGGCGGCACCGAGACCTTCGCCGCCTACCTGCTGCTGCAGCTCCTCAACCGCTGGCAGCCGCTGCTCCGCCACCTGCAGCGGCTCGACCGGGTTCACCCGGAGCGGCTGTTCAGCGATTTCGTCGCCTTCGCCGGCGAGCTCGGCACCTTCACGCGCGCTGACCGTCGGCCCGAACGCTTTCCCGACTACGATCACGAAGACCTGGAGATGTGCTTCAAGCCCGTCATCGAGGCGCTGCGCGCCGGGCTGTCGACCGAGTTCAGCCGGTCGGCTGTCCAGCTCGAGCTGAAGATGATCCAGCCGGGGGCCTATGTGTCGACGATTGTCGACCGAGGCCTGTACGACCAGGGGCGCTTCTATCTGGCGGTTTCAACACGCAAGCCCGGCGACGAGGTGCGGCGGACGCTGCCGTCGGTGGTCAAGATCGGCTCGGTCGCCAAGATGCAGCAGCTCGTCCAGGCGGCGCTGCCCGGCGTGCCGCTGAGCCCGGTCGGCGCGCCGCCGTCGCAGATCCGGACGCTGCCCAACTTCATCTATTTCGAGCTCGACCGCTCGCATCCCGACTGGCGCGACTTCGCGACGGCGCCGGCGCTCGGGCTCTACATCGCCGGCGACTGGCCGGAACTCGCGCTCGAATTGTGGTGCGTGCGGCGGGTTTCGCGATGACGGGAGGGGGACGATGAGCGAAGGCAAGCCGCCCGCACCGGGGCAGAAGACGGTGTTCCGTCCCTCGCCGCTCGCCGCCGCGCAGGGGCAGGGCGGCCCGGTGCCGGCCGGGGGCGAGCGGACAACCTTCCAGCCGATGCCCGGCGTCGCGGCGGCCGCGGCTCCGCCGCCTGCCGGGGCCGCGACGATGGCGGCGCGCGGGTTCAGCGAGGACGACGTGCCGCCGCTCGACGCGCCGATGCGC
>JAFARM010000096.1 GCA_019245455.1 Sphingomonadaceae bacterium
TCGCCGGACGGCTGTCAGCGTCGTCGGTGCCGGGCTTGACGCCCTGCACGTCGGGAATGTCGAGCGGCGACGGCAGATAGTCGACGACGGCGTCGAGCAGCGGCTGCACGCCCTTGTTCTTGAACGCCGAGCCGCACAGCACCGGCACGAAGGCGAAGTCGAGCGTGCCCTTGCGGATCAGGCGCTTCAGCGTCGCCGTGTCGGGTTCGTTGCCCTCGAGATACGCCTCCATGACGGCGTCGTCCTGCTCGACGGCGAGCTCGATCAGCTCGGCGCGCGCGGCGGCGGCGGCATCCTTGAGGTTGTCGGGAATGTCCTTGTACTCGAACTTCGCGCCGAGGCTCTCCTCGAGCCAGACGATCGCGCGATTCTCGACCAGGTCAACCAACCCGACGAAATCCCCCTCGAGGCCGATCGGCAGGTACAGCACCGCCGGGCGCGCGCCGAGGCGGTCCTTGATCATCTGCACGCAGCGGTCGAAGTTCGCGCCCGTCCGGTCGAGCTTGTTGACGAAGCACATCCGCGGCACGCGATACTTGTCGGCCTGGCGCCACACCGTCTCCGACTGCGGCTCGACGCCGGCGACGCCGTCGAAGCAGGCGACGGCACCGTCGAGGACGCGCAGCGAGCGCTCGACCTCGATGGTGAAGTCGACGTGTCCGGGCGTGTCGATGATGTTGATGCGGTGCTCGGGGCCCTTGCCCTCGTCGGCCTTCCAGAAGCAGGTGGTCGCCGCCGACGTGATGGTGATGCCGCGCTCCTGCTCCTGCTCCATCCAGTCCATCGTCGCGGTGCCCTCGTGGACCTCGCCGATCTTATAGGATTTGCCGGTGTAGTAGAGGATGCGCTCGGTCGTCGTCGTCTTGCCGGCGTCGATGTGCGCCATGATGCCGATGTTGCGATAACGGTCGAGCGGGGTCGTGCGGG
Source organism: Sphingomonadaceae bacterium (assembly GCA_019245455.1). Lineage (GTDB taxonomy): Bacteria > Pseudomonadota > Alphaproteobacteria > Sphingomonadales > Sphingomonadaceae > Polymorphobacter_B. The sequence goes on from JAFARM010000096.1 coordinate 928, forward strand.
GCATGGCGGGTGGTCCTTATCGATCCGACTGATCTTATCTAGGCAGCGAACAGCTTGGCGATGGCAATGGCGGCACCCACAACGGCCGTGCCGGCCAGAACGCCTTGGAAGACAATCGACCACGGCTGAAATCGTCGCTCGCCACGATACTTCTCCGTCTCGGCGAGCAGCTTGCGCGTCTCAGCCGCTAACTTCTGCGCCTCGCGACGCGTCCGCCGAATGCGCGCGCGAAGCTCGTCAGCCTCGAGCGTAGCGATTTCCGCGTCCATAACTCAATGATGAGCCGACGTCACCGCGACGATCGCGAAGCCAATGGCCATGAAGAAGATGACGAACGCAGCGACGGCCGCGGGCACCCACCACGTCGACCGATCGATAGCGAACGGCGAGCGGCGTGCTTCCGCCAGATCCCGCTCGGCGTGCGACTTGGCCGCCTCGGCCCGCAGCAGACGAGCCTCGGCTTCCAGACGCTCCGATCGCCGGGCAAGTTCGACAAGCGAATGGTCGGAGACGGTAGCCATGGCGGCTATATAGCCCCTCAGCGCTACCAGCGGTAGTGCGAGAAGGCGCGGTTGGCCTCGGCCATGCGGTGCGAGTCTTCGCGCTTCTTGACCGCGGTTCCGCGGTTGTTGGCGGCGTCGATCAGCTCGCCCGACAGCCGCGACGCCATCGTGTGCTCGCTGCGGTTGCGCGCGGCCCCGATCAGCCAGCGGATGGCGAGCGCCTGGCTGCGCTCGGGCCGGACCTCGACGGGCACCTGGTAGGTCGCGCCGCCGACGCGGCGGCTGCGGACCTCGATGCCCGGCTTCACGTTCGCCAGCGCGTCGTGGAAGACGCCGATGGGATCGCGCCGGGTCTTGGCTTCGACGGCGTCCAGGGCGTTGTAGACGATCGACTCGGCGACCGACTTCTTGCCCTCGACCATCACGAGGTTCATGAACTTGGAAAGGATCAGATCGCCGAAACGGGGATCGGGGAGAATTTCGCGCTTCTCGGGGCGACGACGACGGGCCATTGGTCCTGCTCCCTTACTTCGGCCGCTTCGCGCCGTACTTCGATCGGCTCTGCTTGCGGTCCTTGACGCCCTGCGTGTCGAGCACGCCGCGCAGGATGTGGTAGCGGACGCCGGGAAGGTCCTTGACGCGGCCGCCGCGGATCAGGACCACCGAGTGCTCCTGCAGGTTGTGGCGCTCGCCGGGGATGTAGCCGATGACCTCGAAGCCGTTGGTCAGGCGGATCTTGGCGACCTTGCGAAGCGCCGAGTTCGGCTTCTTCGGGGTCGTCGTGTAGACGCGGGTGCAGACGCCGCGCTTCTGCGGGCACTGCTCCATGGCAGGCGCGGTCTCGCGCGCGCGCTGGGGCTCGCGCCCCTTGCGGATCAACTGGTTGATTGTCGGCATCGGTGTCGTGTTCTTCCTGCTGTTCGGCGGAAACCCGCCTACTCCAGGCCTGAACCGCCCTTACGGCATAAGCGCGGCAGAGCCGGTAAAGGCCTCCCGCGCGCGGCGCATCCTGTCGTTTCCTGCGCTAAGCGGCGGTGACCCGGCCGATGAGCGAGCGCCGCCCATACGCGCGCGGGGCCGTGGGGTCAACCACCTAGATCGTGCCGTGGCAGTGCTTGAACTTCTTGCCGCTGCCGCACGGGCAGGGCGCATTGCGCGCCGTCGTCCGCAGCCACTCGGCGCGGGTCTCGTCGTCGACGTCGGTGAAGGCCGCGGTCGCCGAGCGCGCCACGTCGAGCAGCGACGGCGGCAGGTTGCCCATTGGCCCGAAGGCGTCGTTGCGCCCGGTCAGCGGGTCGATGTGCGTCGTCACGAACTCCGGCAGCGGCGGCGCATAGGCCTCGGGCTGCATCTCGAAGCGGGCGCCGGCGAGCATCCGCGTCACGTCCTCGCGCACGGTCGCCAGCATCCGCTCGAACAGAGCGAAGGCCTCCGACTTGTACTCGTTGAGCGGCGTCTTCTGGGCGTACGCGCGCAAGTGGATGACGGCGCGCAAGGCATCGAGCGTCGCCAGATGCTCCTTCCACTGGTGGTCGAGGACCTGGAGCAGGAAGTTCTTCTCGATCTGCACCCATGATTCTGGCGGCACCGCCGCTGCCTTCTCGGCCATCATCGCGTCCGAGGCGGCGATCAGCCGGTCGACGAACATCTCCTGGTCGACCGCATCCTCCTGGACCCAGGCGCGGACGTCGGCGTCGAGACCGAGCGTATCGCGCACCGCCGTCTCCAGCGCGTCGATGTCCCACTGCTCGGGGTAGGTGTTGGGCGGGCAGTGGAGGCCGACGATGGCGTTGACCGTCTCGTGCCGCATATCGGTGACGACGTCGCCGACCGCTTCGCTGTCCATGATGTCGGCGCGCTGGTCATAGACGACCTTGCGCTGGTCGTTCATCACGTCGTCGTACTGCACGACGTTCTTGCGCATATCGTAGTTGCGCGCCTCGACCTTCTTCTGCGCCGTCTCGATCGCCTTGGAAATCCACGGGTGGACGATCGCCTCGCCGTCCTCCAGCCCGTTGTTCATCATCCGCGTCAGGATGTTCTGCTGGCCGAAGATGCGCAGCAGGTCGTCGTCGAGGCTGAGGTAGAAGCGGCTGAGGCCGGGATCGCCCTGGCGGCCCGACCGGCCGCGCAGCTGGTTGTCGATGCGCCGGCTCTCGTGGCGCTCGGTGCCGAGGACGAACAGGCCGCCCGCGGCGCGGACCTTCTCGCGTTCGTCGGCAACCTCGGCCTTGATGCGGGCAACCGCGCCGTCCCGCTCCGGTCCCTCGGGCATCCCCTCCAGCTCGCGCAGGATGCGCGCCTCGGCATTGCCGCCGAGCTGGATGTCGGTGCCGCGCCCGGCCATGTTGGTGGCGATCGTCACCGCGCCGAGCCGCCCCGCCTGCTCGACGATGTGCGCTTCCTGTTCGTGGTAGCGGGCGTTCAAGACGACGTGCTCGACGCCCTCCTTCTTCAGGAAGTCACTCAGCAGCTCCGATTTCTCGATCGACACGGTGCCGACCAGGATCGGCTGTCCGCTCGTCTTCTGCGTCTCGCGGATGGTCTTGACGATCGCCTTGAACTTGTCCTCGGTGTTCTTGTAGAATTCGTCGTCGACGTCCTTGCGGCGCACCGGCAGGTT
>JAFARM010000374.1 GCA_019245455.1 Sphingomonadaceae bacterium
GCGGCTTCGGCGGAGCCGGCGGCCGGCTGCAGTTCGCCGTCTACCACAGCATCTATTTCGAGGATCAGGTATTGATCCGCCCCGGCGTGCCGGTACTCGACCTGTTGAACGGCGCGGCGCTGGGGTCGAGCGGCGGCCAGCCCCGGCACACGGTCGACGTCCAGGCCGGCTATTCGCGCAACGGGCTCGGCGCGCGGCTGTCGGCGAACTGGCGGTCGGGAACGCGGGTCGACGCCAGCGCGGCCGACCCGAACGGCGCGCTGACCTTCGCGCCGCTCGCCACCGCCAACCTGCGCCTGTTCGCCAACCTTGGCCAGATGCCCGGCGTGGTGAAGGACCACCCGTGGCTGCGCGGCACGCGGCTGACGCTCAACCTCACCAACCTGACCGACGCGCGCCAGTCCGTGCGCGACGCGACCGGCGCGACGCCGCTCGCGTACCAGCCTGGCTACCTCGACCCGGTCGGACGGGCGGTGACGATCAGCTTCCGCAAATTGTTCTTCACGCCCCCGCAGCGCCAGGCGCAGCCTTGACTTTTCTAACCGGATAGGCTAGCAATAGCACTGTTCCGCAACCGGTTTTCGGGAGCGTGGCGAGGCCACAAAACACCGTCGTTTCCGTGAACTTCGTGAACTTTGCGCATCTGGTTCGTTGTTGGCCCCGGAACGAACCTATCGCTGCATCGCCATGATCTGGCCCATCGGCGGCATATTGGCGTTCAGGTTCGCCATGATGAACAGCGAGCCCGCCACGACGAGAAAGGTGATCAGCAGCCCGAAGGCGAGCGCCAGCACGGTGTTGGCGCTGTCCGGCCCGGTGCTCAGGTGCAGGAAGAAGATGAGGTGGACGCCCATCTGGGCGATCGCCAGGACGACAAGCCCCATCGGGATGCCGGGGGTCCAGATCAGCGGCGAATGGACGATGTAGAAGGACACCGCCGTCAGGATCACCGCCATCGCCAGCCCGACCGTATAGCCGAGCACCTGGACGCCGACGCTGCTCTGCTCCTCGACGCCGACACCCGGCGCCGCCGGGGCGGGGGCTTCGTCGCTCATGCCGCACTCCCGATCAGATAGACCAACGTGAACAGCGCCACCCAGATGATGTCGAGCGCGTGCCAGAACAGGGTCCAGCACAGGATGCGGCGCATGATGTCGTCGCGGAAATCCTTGGCATAGACCTGCGCCATCATCGTCAGCAGCCACAGCAGCCCGGCGGTGACGTGGACGCCGTGGCAGCCGACCAGCGCGAACAGCGCCGACAGGAAGGCACTGCGGTCGGGTCCCGCTCCACGGCCGACGAAGCCGGCGAGCTCGTGGACCTCGATGGCGATGAACGCCGCGCCGAGGACGAAGGTCGCCGCCATCATTGCCTGGAACCAGCCCTGCCGCCGGACGTGCGCGGCGATGGTTGCCATGCCGCAGGTGAAGCTCGACAGCAGCAGGCAGCCGGTCTCGACCGCCGTCGTCTGCAGGTCGAACAGGTCCTTGCCCGACGGTCCGCCCGCGGTCGCGCCCGACAGAACGGCATAGGTCGCGAAGAAGGCCGCGAACATGATGATGTCGCTGACCAGGAAGATCCAGAAGCCGTAGCCGACGATGATCCGCTTCGACGCGACACCGCCGTGCGCCTCGGTACGCGGGCCGTGGCCGACGGCGTGGGGATCGTCGGGCGAGGCGGTCGCGACGCTCACGCCGGCTGGCCCCGCGCCCCGAGATCGGTGTGGCGGACCTCGTCGGCGCCCATGATCTCCTCGCTGTGGTCGCGCCAGGCGAAGACGATGAAGGTCGCCCACGCCCCGAACAGCCCGGCGATCGCCATCCACCAGATGTGCCAGATCAGCGCGAAGCCCATCACCGTCGCGAAGAAGGCGCAGACCACGCCGGTCGGCGAATTGCGTGGCAGCTCGATCGCGCCATAGCTCGGTTCCGGCCCGCCGCGGACCGCGTGCTTCATCGCCCAGTACGCTTCCTCACCCGAGACCTCGGGCAGGACGGCGAAGTTGAACACCGGCGGCGGCGACGGCACCGCCCACTCGAGCGTACGCCCCTCCCACGGGTCGCCGGTCGGATCGCGCAGCTCCTTCCGGTCGCGGATGCTCGTGACCAGCTGGACGATGAGGCAGCCGATGCCGATGGCGATCAGCCCCGCGCCGACGCTGGCGACGATCAGCCACGGCTGCCAATCGGGAACGTCATAGTGCTGCATCCGCCGCGTCATGCCGAAGAAGCCGAGGACGTAGAGCGGCATGAAGGCGACGTAGAAGCCGATCAGCCAGAACCAGAACGCCGCCTTGCCCCAGCCGCTGTGCAGGCGGAAGCCGAACGCCTTGGGGAACCAGTAGTGATAGCCGGCGAAGGCCCCGAACAGCACCCCGCCGATGATGACGTTATGGAAGTGCGCCACCAGGAACAGGCTGTTGTGGAGCAGGAAGTCGATCGGCGGGATGGCGAGGATGACGCCGGTCATGCCGCCGATGACGAAGGTGACGATGAAACCGATCGCCCACAGCATCGGCACGTCAAAACGTACGCGCCCGCCGTACATGGTGAACATCCAGTTGAACACCTTGACCCCGGTCGGCACGGCGATGATCGTCGTCATGATGCCGAAGAAGGCGTTGACGTCGCCGCCCGCCCCCATGGTGAAGAAGTGGTGCAGCCACACCATGAAGGCCAGCACGCAGATGACCATGGTCGCCATGACCATCGAGCGGTAGCCGAACAGCGGCTTCGACGAGAAGGTCGACACGACCTCGGAGAAGATGCCGAACGCCGGCAGGATCAGGATGTAGACCTCCGGGTGCCCCCACGCCCAGATCAGGTTCATGAACATCATCATGTTCCCGCCGTGGTCGTTGGTGAAGAAGTGGAAGCCGAGGTACCGGTCGAGGATCAGCATCGCCAATGTCGCCGTCAGGACCGGAAAGGCGGCGACGATCAGCAGGTTGGAGGCCAGGCTCGTCCAGCAGAACATCGGCATCCGGAGCAGGCTCATGCCCGGCGCGCGCGTCTTCAGGATCGTCGTCGTCAGGTTGATGCCGGAGAGCAGCGTTCCCGCGCCGGAGATCTGCAGCGCCCACAGATAGTAATCGACGCCGACGCCGGGCGAGTAGGCAAGCTCGCTCAGCGGTGGATACGGCAGCCAGCCGGTACGCGAGAACTCGCCGACGCCGAGGCTGATGTTGACCAACAGCGCGCCGGTCGCGGTCAGCCAGAAACCGACTGAGTTCAGCGTCGGGAAAGCGACGTCGCGGATGCCGAGCTGCAGCGGCACGACGAAGTTCATCAGCCCGATCATGAACGGCATGGCGACGAAGAAGATCATGATCGTGCCGTGTGACGAGAACACCTGGTTGTAGTGCTCGGGCGGCAGGTAGCCGTTGGAGTGGAGTGCGATCGCCTGATGCGACCGCATCATCAGCGCGTCGGTGAAGCCGCGCAGCAGCATGACCAGCGCCAGCACCGTGTACATCACGCCGATGCGCTTGTGGTCGACGCTCGTCAGCCATTCCTTCCACAGGTAGGGGAAGTGCCCCCTGGCGACGACCCAGCCGAGCGTGCCGAGGATCGCCAGCGCCGCGGCCGCGGACGCGAACAGCGGCAGCGGCGAGTCCCATGGTATCGCCGCCCACGTCAGCTTGCCGAGAAGGTTCATTTCTTCGGCTCCGTGGTGCCGGGCGACGTCAGACGCGGGCCCGGTCCGGGGGGCAGGCGCTGCGCCACGACGTCGGCGAACATGCCGGGGGCGACGCTGCCGAAGACGATCGGCCGCGGCACGGTGCCCTGGTGGCTCAGCGCGCGGTAGGCGGCGGCGTCGAGCGTCGCGCCGCCGTGCGCCCCGGCCACCCAGGCGGCGAAGCGTGCTGGCGGCAGCGCGGCGACGGCGAACTGCATATCGGGGAAGCCGTCGCCGCTGATCATCGTCGACCGGCCATAGTAGGTGCCGGGGCGGTCGGCGACCAGGTACAGGTTATCGGCCATACCGTTCATCGTGTAGATCATGCTGCCGAGCTGCGGCACGAAGAAGGTGTTCATCACGCTGCCCGAGGTCAGCGTGAAATGGACTGGCGTGCCGGCCGGCACCACGAGCAGGTTGACGCTGGCGACGCCGTCGCGCGGGTAGATGAACAGCCACTTCCAGTCGAGCGAAACGACCTGCACCTCGACCGGCGGCACGCCCGACTTAAGCCGCGTGGCGGGATCGAGGGCGTGCGACCCGGTCCAGATGACGCCGGACAGCAGCAGGATGATGAGCAGCGGGATGAACCAGACGACGATCTCGACCTGTCCCGAATGGGTCCAGTCGGGGCGGTAGCGCGCGCGCTTGTTCGACGCGCGGAACCACCACGCGAAGGCCAGCGTGCCGACGATCACCGGCACGACGACCGTCATCATGATGGCCAGCGAGTTGTAGAAGATCTTGACCTCGGCGACGCCGACCGCGCCTTGGGGATCGAGGACGCCGCCGCTGCACCCGGCAAGCGGCAGCACACAGGCCATCGCGGCGCAACGCCACGACCGCCGCCCTGGGCCGTGCCGGCCGGGACCGATCACCTGATCGCGTCTGATACGCCCCCTCCGATGCTCGGGCACCTGCTACCATGAACGCCGGGACGTGCGAAGGTTCCGTTCAAACTGGGCTGCGGCACCGTGTTGCAGCGCGGCGAGGGGCGACGGCAAAGCGTTGGGGCGAAAGGGGCTTACGGTGAACGGCCGCTGACGGCACGGGAACCAAGTCATTGCTTCGTCGTTATATCCGCTGCCAAGGTTCGGCATCGGCCCGCGTGGGCCACTTCATCGTTAACGATTACAGCCGGGAGCCCAATGGACTTCGCAGTGCACAATGGCGCGCGACCAACGCTGATCGCCCTTTCGCATCTGCGCTGGGATTTCGTCTTCCAGCGGCCGCAGCACCTGCTGACCCGCGCCGCCCGCACTTACGATGTCATCGTCGTCGAGGAACCGGCCCATACCGACGCTGCGGTTCCCGGCGTTGAGGTGCACGACCGCGAACACGGCATCCGCGTCGTCCAGCCGATCCTGCCGCACGGCACCGACACCGCCACCGCCGTCAATCACCAGCGCACTGTTCTCGACGGCCTCGTCGCCGAAGCGCGCGGGCCGTTGACGTTGTGGTTCTACACGCCGATGGCGTTGCCTTTCGCCCGCCACCTCGAGCCCGACCTGATCGTCTTCGACAAGATGGACGAGCTCGCCGCCTTCGCCGGGGCGCCGCCGCTGCTGAAGGCGCTCGAGGCCGAGATGCTCGAGCGCGCCGATGTCGTCTTCACCGGCGGCGCGGCGATGTTCCGCGCCTCGGCCGACCGGCACGCCAACATCCACTGCTTCCCGTCGTCGATCGACACGAAGCATTTCGGGGCGGCTCGCGCCGGGCTGCCGGACCCGAAGGATCAGGCGGCGCTGCCGCACCCGCGCATCGGCTTCTTCGGCGTCGTCGACGAGCGGATGGACACGGCGCTGGTCGGCGAGATCGCGCGACTACGACCCGACTGGCAGGTGGTGATGATCGGCCCGACGGCGAAGATCGATCCCGCGCATCTGCCGCAAGCGCCAAACCTGCACTGGCTCGGCGGCAAGGGCTACGCCGAGCTGCCGGCCTATCTCGCCAACTGGGACGTTGGCTTCATGCCGTTTGCGCTGAACGACGCGACGCGCTTCATCTCGCCGACCAAGACGCCCGAGTTCCTCGCCGCCGGGTTGCCGGTGGTGTCGACCGCGATCACCGATGTCGTCACGCCCTATGGCGACATGGGGCTGGTCGAGATCGCCGCCGACGCGCCGGCGACGGTTGCGGCGATCGAGCGCCTGCTCGCGCGGTCGGCCGATCGCGCGGCGCGCGCCCAATGGCTGGAGCGCGTCGACGCGCACCTCGCGCAGGGTTCGTGGGACCAGGTGTGGGCCGACATGGCCGCGCTGATGGATGCCGCGCGCGCCGCCAAGACTTTCCCCCGCTTGAAGGAGACCGCCCGTGTTTGATTGGCTGATCGTCGGTGCCGGCTTCGCGGGGTCGGTCCTTGCCGAGCGCCTCGCCTCGCAGCGCAACGAGAAGGTCCTGATCGTCGACCGCCGGCCGCACATCGGCGGCAACGCGTACGACCGCTACAACGACCACGGCCTCCTCATCCACGAGTATGGGCCGCACATCTTCCACACCAACTCGGCGGCGATCTTCGACCATCTGTCGCAGTTCACCGACTGGCGGCCGTACGAGCACCGCGTGCTCGGCGTCGTCGACCACCAGTACGTGCCGATCCCGATCAACCTCGACACGGTCAACAAGCTCTACAACCTGAACCTGACCAGCGAGGAGCTGCCCGCCTGGTTCGCCGCGCGTGCGGAGAAGGTCGACCCGATCCGCACGTCGGAGGACGTCGTCGTCTCGGTCGTCGGGCGTGAGCTCTACGAGAAGTTCTTCCAGGGCTACACGCGCAAGCAGTGGGGCATGGACCCGAGCGAGCTCGACAAGTCGGTGACGGCGCGCGTGCCGACGCGGACCAACCGCGACGACCGCTATTTCACCGACGAGTTCCAGGCGATGCCGAAGCACGGCTACACCCGGATGTTCGAGAAGATGCTCGACCACCCGAACATCAGCGTGATGACGCAGACCGACTTCCGCGACATCCAGAACGAGATCGACTACAAGCGGCTGATCTACACCGGCCCGGTCGACGAGTATTTCGACTTCCGCTTCGGCAAGCTGCCGTACCGCTCGCTGCGCTTCCGCCACGAGACGCACGACGTCGAGCAGTTCCTGCCGACCGGCACGGTCAACTATCCGCAGACCGAGGCCTTTACGCGCGTCAGCGAGTACAAGTGGATCACCGGCCAGGTGCATCCAAAGACCGCGATCACGTATGAGTATCCGTCAGCAGAGGGCGACCCCTATTACCCGATCCCGCGCCCCGAGAACGCCGAGCTGTACAAGAAGTACGAGAAGCTGGCGATGACGACGCCGAACGTCTGGTTCGTCGGGCGGCTGGCGACGTACCGCTACTACAACATGGACCAGGTGACGGGGCAGGCGCTGGCGACCTTCCGGCGAATCCAGGAGGCGCTGCCGCTCGACGGCGTCAAGTCGAACGTCATCACGCCGCCGAAGTTCGTCGCAGCCGAATAGGCTCACCCAACCGGGCTACCGCGACAGCAGGCTAGCCGCCGCCGGAAAAAGGAATCCTTTTGGCCGACGGCGGCTAGTCGTATGGCTGTCCTGCGGGGTCGTGGCTTAACCTTTCGGCCGTGCAACCGCCTCGCGTGCTGCTTCGTAGCTCGCTGTGAAGTCAAGTTGGTGGCCGGCAATATCTTGCCGGTGGCCGGCAACGGATTGCCGGCTGGTGCCCATCGGAACGAGTGGCTTGGCAACCATGATGGTACGCTTAACAGATCGTTGAGTGGTAAAAGGATTGTTACGACGGTCGTTTGATCGATGTCACGATCGGAGATGGAAGGTGGACCAGAACTTTAGCGATAGGGGCGATCGCGCAGTTGAAGCGTCGGTGGCGGTGTCGGCCAAGGTCGCGCGGATGCGGCAGGATTTGGCCGCGGGCACCTACGTCATCGATGTCGAGCGGATCGCCCATGCCCTCCTCGCCGGCGGCGTTCTCTCGGTCGACACAAACCAGAAGGGTTAATGACGACTTGGCACGTCGTTTGCGGAGCGGGGTCGCCACCGGGTGATCCGGTGCTCAGCCACGGGCTGTTCCCGTGCAGGGTTCTCCCCAATGGACGCACGTCTCGCGCTTACCCGCCCTGGACATTCGGGCCTTGGTCCTGCTGACCAACGGATCGCTGCGCATCAGGGCCTTGTCCGTCGGATCGCTCGGCACGTTCATGCCCGAATCTCTTCGGCCATCGAGGTCGAAGACCTGGTTCAGATCGGCACCGTTGCGTTGATTGAGGCTGCGCGCTGCTTCGAGGATCGTGGCGAGGCGACCTTTGCGACCTACGCCACCATCCGCGTGCGCGGCAGCATGATCGATGCACTCCGAAAATCGGCCACGATGGTCCGTTCGGCGATCCGTCGCCGCCGCGAGATTGCCATCACCCGGGCATCGCTCGAGGCTTCGCTCCGCCGGACGCCAACAGAAGGTGAGATCGCCGCGGAAATGGGACTCTCGCTCGCCGACTATCGCCAGATCCTGGAAGCGTCGAATCCTCCCCGGCACGAGGCGATCGACGACATCTATTCGGATCAGAGCGCGTGGTTCGCCGATCCTGCACCGAACGCGCACGACGTGCTGGCGCGCGAGCGTCTGAAGACGGCGGTGAGCGCCGCTGTCGGCGCGCTGCCGCCGCGCGAGGCGCTGATCCTGCAGTTGTATTTTGTCGAGGAAATGAATCTGGAGGAGATCGGCGCGACGCTCGACATCGGCGCGGCCCGCGTGTGTCAGATCAAGAAGGCGGCGCTGGCCAAGATCCGCGCGCGCCTGGCGGGGTGGGAGGGCTGACGCCACCAAGCGGTCAGGCCGGCGGCGCCGTCAGCCCAACCGCGTGGAGGACGATCGCCTCGACGACCATCACAAGCAGCCAGTGGAAGACGTCGCGCCCGATCGACAGGGTCGCAATGCCGCGCGCGCGGAGGGTGACGACGAGCGCGGGGGCGACGAAGCCGATCCAGATCACGACCGCGGTGCCGATCGTCATCACCCACGCACCGGCTTTGGGCGGAGCGAGGATCAGCGCGCCAGCGAGGATAGCGGCGAACCACGCCTCGGCGACGAACGCCACCGCCAGCGGTGCCGGACGGCGCAGCTCGGGATAGAGCGCGATGCCAACCAGCAGCCCGGCCAGCGTCGCCAGCAGGATCGGCACGGCGTTGTTGACGATGTAGATCATCGCGTCCTCCTCATCCTGCCAGCGCCTCCTGCCGGCCGGCGAGCATCAGCCATCGTTCCTCGGCCTCCGCCTGCCGCGCACGCAGCGCTTCCGCCTCGGCATTGACGGCGGCGAAGCGGCGGGGATCGCGTGTGTAGAGCGCGGGGTCGGCAAGCGTCGCCTCGGCGGCGGCGATACGCTCCGCCATCGCCTCGATCTCG
>JAFARM010000168.1 GCA_019245455.1 Sphingomonadaceae bacterium
GCGCGCGCGGCACGCGACACGCTTGGCAGGCGGAGCGCGGGGCTAACCGCACCACCTTCGGCCGCCTGCAAACGGCGGAGGCATCGCGATCCGCGCCTCAACGGAAGGGGCCGGCTCGCCGAATGGCGAGCCGGCCCTTCTCGGCCACCCGGCAGTACGCCTCAGCCCGCCGGCGTGGCCGCCCCCGCCGCCGCGGTCTTGCCCGCGACCGGCACGTCGGTCGTGCCGCGCCGCGCCGGGGCAGCGGCGGTGTGCGCCGCCGCGGTCAGGCCCGGCACCTGGCCGTTCGCCTGCGGCACCGCCGCGAGCGGCACGCCGGGATAGCCGATGCCGCCGACGTCCTTCGCCACCGGGCCCCACAGCTGCGGGTGCTCCTTGCGCATCGAGACGCCGTACAGCGGCAGCGGCAGGCCCTGGTGGCACGTTGCGCAGTTGACCTTGTACGGGTCGCCGAGCGGCCCCTTGCGGTTGGCCGGCATCGCCCAGCTAAGCTTCTGGATATAGTCGTTGTTGATGTTGCGGACCATGCGGATGCCGTACCACGCCGTGACCCGCTGCGGCCGGCTTTGCGACCAGTCGCCGAAGGCGCGGCTGTTGTGGCAATATTCGCAGTTGACGCCGAGCGAGCCCGCCATGTGCATCATCAGGCCGTAGGTCGCCTCGGTCGCCTTGATCGGCACTTCGGGCCCGTCGACCGGCACCTTCGCCTGCACCCGGATCGGATAGGCCCCGAGCAGGTAGGGCGTGAAGATGTCATAGGGCAGCGAGGCGTACTTGACGCTGTCGTGCCCGGCCGACGCGATGCCGCGGGTATTGCCCTTCAGCTGCCCGTCGCGCGCGGCGACGACCGCCGGATCCTCGGTCCACACGTTCTTCGGCACCGCGTTGCCGCGGTGGCACGTCCAGCAGGTGACGCCGACGCCCTGGACGTGGCTCGTCCAGTTGGCGTTGATGTTGCGCGTCATCTGCAGCATCCGCCGCGCCACGACCTTGGTGTAGATGCGGTCGGATGCCATGTTCTCGGGGTTGTGGCAGTAGTTGCAGCCCTGGGCCGGCGGGGCCACCCACTGCGTGATCGACGCCATCAGGTGGTTGAATTGGTCAACCGACAGGTCGCCGAGCACCTTGACGTTCTGGTAGGCGTGGCCGGCGCGCTCGCCGCCCGTATCGGGGTCGAGCGCATAGGGCGTCGCCGGGATGCCGTTGACCAGCCGCAGCGCGTTGGCGATGCGCGGGTTGGTCACCGTCTCCTGCCCCGTGCCGCGATAGCCGATCTGCGTCGTCTTCATCGGCGGCGCCTCGCCGCAGCCGGCGAGCGTCGCCGTCGCCGCGGCGACGGCGAGGATGGTGAGCTTCCTCATCTCAGCGTGCCCCCGGAAGAGTCGCGGGATCGATGACCCCGGTCGCAGGATAGACCGGCGCATAGCCATGCTGCTGCGCCCACAGGAACCAGTTGTCGACGACCGTGCCGGTCAGAAGGATGCCGATGCCGCCCGTCAGCGTCGTCAGCACCGCGAACCACCACGCCCAGCGGTGGACCGACTCGAAAGTCGCGTTGAAGCCCATCGTCCAGCGCCAGAACAGGCCGGCGCGCTCGACCGCCGTGCCGCGGTCGACGATGTGCTCGAGCTCGCGCTCGCCGCCGTAGCGCCCGACCGCGAGGATCGTCGCGCCGTGCATCGCGAACAGCAGGGTTGACCCGTAGAGGAAGACGATCGAGAGGCAGTGGAACGGGTTGTAGAAGAGGTTGCCGTAGCGGATCGAGAAGGCCGCGGTCCAGTCGAGGTGCGGGAAGATGCCGAACGGCACCGCCTCCGACCAGCTGCCCATCAGCACGGGCCGGATGAAGCCGAGGACGAGGTAGAGGAAGATCGCGCTGGCGAACGCCCAGGCGGTGTGGGTGCCGAGCCCGAGCCGGCGCGCACGGATGAAGGTCCGTGCCCACCACAGCAGGATCGACGTCGTCAGGCAGAAGCCGGCAATCAGCCACCAGCCGCCCTCCTGCAGCGGCGGGATGATCTGCAGCCCGTACTTGGGCGCGGGCGGCTCGAGCGCGAGCCACGGCAGCTGGCGGACGAACTGCACCGGATCCCAGTTGACCGACGCCCACATATTGAGCCCGATGATCTCGAAGGCGAGGAAGCCGAAGAACAGCGAGGCGATCCCCAGCCGGCCGAGGTAGATCGGCCCCAGCTGCGCCTCGCCGAACTTGCCGAGCCAGTACGACGGGCCGGGGCTGCCGTTGCGCGCCCAGTCGCCGCGGGGCAGCGGCACGCCCATGTCGGCGGGTGCCCGGACCTGGACCTGGTTGAAGATGTTTTGATAGCCCATGGTTCAGTGCTCCCCTCTCACTGGCGCCAGAT
>JAFARM010000197.1 GCA_019245455.1 Sphingomonadaceae bacterium
CCGCGTCAGCGCGCGCGCCAGCACTTCGTCGACATGCTTGACGGGCACGATCTGGAGCCCGTCGCGGATGCTCGCGGGGACGTCCGCCAGATCCTTCTCGTTCTCGTGCGGGATCAGCACCGTCTCGATGCCGCCGCGCAGCGCCGCGAGCAATTTCTCCTTGAGCCCGCCGATCGGCAGCACGCGGCCGCGCAGCGTCACCTCGCCGGTCATGGCGATGTCCTTGCGCACGGCAATGCCGGTCAGGGTCGAGACGATCGCCGTGACCATGCCGACACCCGCCGACGGGCCGTCCTTCGGCGTCGCGCCTTCGGGAACGTGGACGTGGATGTCCTTCTTCTCGAACACGCTCGGCTTGATCCCGTAGGTCACCGAGCGCGCCTTGACGAACGACAGCGCGGCGGCGATCGACTCGGTCATCACGTCGCCGAGCTTGCCGGTCGTCTTGATCGCGCCCTTGCCGGGGCTGGTCACCGCCTCGATCGCCAGCAGCTCGCCGCCGACCTCGGTCCAGGCGAGGCCGGTGACGGCGCCGACCTGATCCTCAGTTTCGCCGACGCCGAACTTGAACTTCCGCACGCCCGCGAACTCGTGGAGGTTGTCGCTATCGACGGTGACGCTCGCCACCTTGCCTTCCAGGATACGGCGCAGCGACTTGCGCGCCAGCTTGGCCAGCTCGCGCTCGAGCGTCCGTACACCCGCCTCGCGCGTGTAGTAGCGGATCAGGTCGCGGAGCGCGGCGTCGGTGACGCTGAACTCGGCCGGCTTCAGCCCGTGGTTGTCGAACTGCTTCGACAGCAGGTGGCGCTTGGCGATCTCGACCTTCTCGTCCTCGGTATAGCCCGACAGCTGGATGATCTCCATGCGGTCGAGCAGCGGCTGCGGCATATTGAGCGAGTTCGCCGTCGTCACGAACATCACGTCGCTGAGGTCGTAGTCGACCTCGAGATAGTGGTCGTTGAACGCCTTGTTCTGCTCGGGATCGAGCACCTCGAGCAGCGCCGACGACGGGTCGCCGCGGAAATCCTGGCCGAGCTTGTCGATCTCGTCCAAGAGGAACAGCGGGTTCGACGTTCCGGCCTTCTTCAGGTTCTGGACGATCTTGCCCGGCATCGAGCCGATGTACGTTCGCCGGTGGCCGCGGATTTCCGCCTCGTCGCGCATCCCGCCCAAGGACTGGCGGATGAACTCACGCCCCGTCGCCTTGGCGATCGAGCGGCCGAGCGAGGTCTTGCCGACGCCCGGCGGGCCGACGAGGCAGAGGATCGGCCCCTTCAGCTTGTTGGTTCGCGCCTGTACCGCGAGATACTCGACGATGCGATCCTTGACCTTGTCGAGCCCGTAATGATCGGCGTCGAGCACCGCCTGGGCGGCAACGATGTCGCGCTTGACCTTCGACTTCTTGCCCCAAGGCAGGCCGAGAACCGTGTCGAGATAGTTGCGCACGACCGTCGCCTCGGCAGACATGGGCGACATCGCCTTCAGCTTCTTCAGCTCGCCGATGACCTTGTCGCGCGCCTCCTTCGACAGCTTGGTGCGGGCGATCTTCTCCTCGATCTCGGCGGTCTCGTCCTTGGGCTCGTCGCCCTCGCCGAGCTCGCGCTGGATCGCCTTCATCTGCTCGTTGAGGTAGTACTCGCGCTGCGTCTTCTCCATCTGGCGCTTGACGCGGCTGCGGATCTTCTTCTCGACCTGGAGGACGCCCATCTCGCCCTCCATGAAGCCGAACACGGCCTCTAGGCGCTTGGCGACGTCGAACTGCTCGAGCAGCGCCTGCTTGTCAGCGATCTTCAGCGTCAGGTTGGCGGCGATCGTGTCGGCGAAGCGGCCGGCGTCCTCGATCTGGCCGATCTGAACGGCAATCTCGGGTGCCGTCTTCTTGTTCAGCTTGACATAGGCCTCGAACTGCTTGGCCGCGGTCCGCACCAGCCCCTCGACGAGCGCCGGGTCGCTGATCGTCTCCTCGACCGGCTCGGGCCGGCCGGTCAGATAGGCGCCACCGACGTCGAGGTCGGCGACGTGCGCGCGCGACTGCCCCTCGACCAGCACCTTGACGGTGCCGTCGGGCAACTTCAGCAGCTGCAGCACCGTCGCCAGCGTGCCGACGGTGTACAGCTCGTCGCGGCCCGGATCCT
>JAFARM010000214.1 GCA_019245455.1 Sphingomonadaceae bacterium
TGACCCGCGCCTACGGCCTGTCGACCGCCGACGCCGGCGCGCGGCTGGGGACGATCTATCTGTGGGCGGGGAGTGCGGCGACGGTGGCGACGGGGCTGATCCTCGCCCACCCGGCGATGCGTTCGCCGCGCGCGATCGCGCGTTTCCTGGCCGTCGTCGTCGCGGCGTCGACGGTGCCGTCGTTCGTCGCCTACTGGACGCACGCGCTGCCGGTCGCCATCGCCATGCTGTGGCTCGTCGTGCCGGCGGTGTACCTGTACGTCGGGCCGACGATGGCGCTGCTGCTCGCCTTCCTGCCGCCGCCGATGCGCGCGCAGGGGATGGCGATCAGCCTGCTGACGGCGAACGTCGCCAACCTGATCGTCGCGCCGCTGGCGGTCGGCGCGGTCAGCGACGCGCTCAGCCCCGGGCTGGGCAACGCCGAATCGCTGCGCTGGGCGCTGCTCGCGCTGTCGCTGACCGGATTATGGGCGGCGTGGCATTACTGGACGGGCATCCGCAGCTTCGCCCGCGACGCCCTGCCCGAGTCCTAGCTGAGGAACAGCTCGGCGGCGGCGTCGACGACCGCGTCCGTGTCGAGACGGTAGGCGCGGTACAGGTCGGGCAGGGTGCCGGTCTGGCCGAAGCGATCGACGCCCAGCGCCGCCACTCGCTGCCCACGCACCCCGCCGAGCCACGACAGCGCCGAGGGCGAGCCGTCGATGACGGTGACGAGGCGGGCGTCGGGGGCGAGCGGCGCGAGCAGCGTCTCGACGTGGCTGGTCGGCCGACGGCCGCCGGTCCAGCGCGCGGCCTGCGCTGCCGTCCAGCCGCGGTGGAGCAAGTCGGGCGAGGTCACCGCGAGCACGCCAAGGCCGGGCAGGTCGTCGGCGAGCTGCTCATACGCCGCCAGCACCTCGGGCACGATCGCGCCCGTATAGACCAGCGCCGCCGCCGCTCCCGGTGCGGGCCGGTGCAGCCAGTAGCCGCCGGCGACTGCCCCTGCCTGCCACGCATCGCCCGCGCGCTCGACCTGCGTGACGACCCGCGTCGTCAGCCGCAGGTAGACCGAGCCGCCGTCGTCGGCCTGCAGGTGGCGGAAGGCGTGGCCCATCAGCAGCGCGAGTTCGTCGGCGAAGGCGGGCTCGTAGTAGGTCAGGCCCGGCTGGCCGATGCCGATCAGCGGGCTGTTGATCGACTGGTGCGCCCCGCCCTCCGGACCGAGGGTCAAGCCGGACGGCGTCGCCACCAGCAGGAAGCGCGCGTCCTGGTAGCAGCCGTAGTTGAGCGCATCGAGACCGCGGGCGATGAAGGGATCGTAGACGGTGCCCACGGGGAGCAGCCGCGTGCCGAACAGCGGCCCCGCCAGCCCGAAGGCGGTCAGGGCGAGGAACAGGTTATTCTCGGCGATGCCGAGCTCGAGGTGCTGCCCCGCGCCGTGGCCGGCCCATTTCTGCGGGCTGGGAATGCGCGCGGCGTGGAACACGTCCTTCAGCTCGCTGCGGCGGAACAGCCCGCGCTGATTGACGAAGGCGCCGAGGTTGGTCGAGACGGTCACGTCGGGTGAGGTCGTGACGACGCGGTCGGCGACCGCACGCAGGGCGGGGTCGGGCGACTTGGCGAGGTCGAGGAGGATGCGGCCGAACGCGGCCTGGGTCGACTGCTCGGCCCCGTCGGGGACGGGGAGGGGCGGGATGACCAGCCTCCCCTCCCCTTCAGGGGAGGGGCCGGGGGTGGGGAAGTCAGCGGCCTCCCGCCTGACCCCACCCCCGGGCCGCGCTTCGAGCGTCTCTCGCCCCTCCCCTGACGGGGAGGGGAGGCACACCGCCGACCGGGCCACGAACGCCTTCAGCGCCTCGGCCGCGTTGTCCCCCACCCCCGCCCACGGTGCCCACTCGTCGCCCGCGGCGATGCCGAGGCTGTCGCGCAGCCCGGCGATCTGGCCCGGGTTCATCAGCCCGGCGTGGTTGTCCTTGTGCCCGGCAAACGGCAGGCCATAGCCTTTGACGGTGTAGGCGATGAACAGCGTCGGGCGGTCGTCCTGCGCGCTGTCGAACGCCTCCATCAGCGTCGCGACGCAATGCCCGCCGAGGTTCGTCATCGTCTCGGCCAGCGCGGTGTCGTCATAGCTCGACAGCAGAGTCGCGACGTGCGGCTTGCCGCCGATGTCCGCCAGCAGCCGCGCCCGCCACGCCGCGCCGCCTTGATAGGTCAGCGCAGCGAAGTCGACGTTCGGGCAGGCGTCGATCCAGTCCTTCAGCGCCTGCCCGCCCGGCTGCGCGAAGGCTGCAAGCTGCTTCTCGCCGTATTTCAGCGTCAGGACGCGCCAGCCGCACGTCTCGAAGATGTCGTCAAAGCGGCGGAACATCCGGTCGGCGGTGGTGTGGTCGAGGCTCTGGCGGTTGTAGTCGACGATCCACCAGCAGCCCCGAACGTCGTGTTTGTAGCCCTCGATCAGCGCCTCGTAGATGTTGCCCTCGTCCAACTCGGCGTCGCCCATCAGCGCGATCATGCGCCCGGTCTGCTCCGCGCTCAGCCCGCCGTGGGCGACGAGATAGTCCTGCACAAGGCTGGCGAACAGCGTAACGGCGACGCCCAGGCCCACGCTGCCGGTCGAGAAATCGACAGGGATTCGGTCCTTGGTCCGGCTGGGATAGCTCTGCGCGCCGCCGAAGCCGCGGAAGCGTTCGAGCTGGTCGCGCGACTGCTGGCCGAGCAGATAGTGGATGGCGTGCAGCACCGGCCCGGCGTGCGGCTTCACGGCGACCCGGTCATTCGCCTTCAGTGCGTGGAAGTAGAGGACGGCCATGATCGCCGTCATCGACGCGCACGACGCCTGGTGGCCGCCGACCTTAAGTCCGTCCGGGCTGTCGCGCAGGTGGTTCGCATTGTGGATCGTCCACGCCGACAGCCAGCGCAGCCGCGCCTCGAGCGCCTCCAGAAGTGCGACGGTGCCGGTGTCGGCGGGGGCGAGTGTGGCCATGCACCTTTGTAGCGGGCGGCGCGGGCGATGCGAACCCGCCGATCCTCCCTATGGTGGCGCGCAGCGAAAGTAGGGCGTAGCGACCAGCACGGCAGCCGTGCTTGTCATCCCGGCGCAGGCCGGGACCCATGAACTCAGACGTTCGAGATCATGGGTCCCGGCCTGCGCCGGGATGACGAGAAGGGGCGGAGCGCGGCCCCCCTCCCCGCTCGTGGGGAGGATCGCAGGCGGTCCTTGACCGCTCCCATCGGCGCGGGGCACAGGCAGCCGCGGGGAGACCGACTGCATGAAGACCCGTGCCGCCGTCGCGTTCGAGGCCAAGCGGCCCTTGGAGATCGTCGAGCTCGACCTCGAGGGTCCCAAGGCCGGCGAGGTGCTGGTCGAGATCATGGCAACCGGCATCTGCCACACCGATGCCTATACGCTGGGCGGCCTCGACAGCGAGGGGCTGTTTCCGTCGGTGCTCGGCCACGAAGGCGCGGGCCTCGTCCGCGAGGTCGGGGCGGGCGTCACCAGCGTCGCGCCCGGCGACCACGTCATCCCGCTCTACACGCCCGAATGCCGCCAGTGTAAGTCGTGCCTGTCGGGCAAGACCAACCTGTGCACCGCCATCCGCGCGACGCAGGGCAAGGGCGTCATGCCCGATGGGACCAGCCGCTTCAGCTACCGCGGCCAGCCGGTGTTCCACTACATGGGCTGCTCGACCTTCTCGAACTTCACGGTGCTGCCTGAGATCGCGGTGGCGAAGATCCGCAAGGACGCGCCGTTCCAGACGAGCTGCTACATCGGCTGCGGCGTGACGACCGGCGTCGGCGCGGTGGTCAAGACGGCAAAGGTCGAGCCGGGGGCCAACGTCGTCGTCTTCGGGCTGGGCGGCATCGGCCTCAACGTCATCCAGGGGGCGAAGCTGGTCGGTGCGGCGCGCATCGTCGGCGTCGACATCAACCCGGCACGCGAGGAATGGGGGCGGCGGTTCGGCATGACCGACTTCGTCAACCCGAAGGACGTCCCCGACATCGTCGCGCACCTGGTCGCCATGCTCGACGGCGGCGCCGACTACAGCTTCGACTGCACCGGCAACACGACCGTCATGCGGCAGGCGCTCGAGTGCTGCCACCGCGGCTGGGGCACCAGCATCGTCATCGGCGTCGCGGAAGCGGGCAAGGAGATCAGCACGCGCCCCTTCCAGCTCGTCACCGGCCGCAACTGGCGCGGCACGGCGTTCGGCGGAGCCAAGGGGCGGACCGACGTGCCCAAGATCGTCGACTGGTACATGGACGGGCGGATCGCCATCGACCCGATGATCACCCACGTCCTGACATTGGACGAGATCAACCGCGGCTTCGACCTGATGCACGCGGGCGAGAGTATTCGGTCGGTGGTGGTCTATTGACGACACAAGGACACAAAACGGAAGTCAGGCTGGTGCAGAATGGCATCCGCGGTGCGCTAGAAGGCAGAGCGGATCGCCTGCGACCATGGCTGCTGGCCTTCGCCAGCATGACGTGAACTTGGGAGAGGGAGAGCGAAGATGTACAGTCACATGATGGTCGGCAGCAACGACCTCGAACGGTCGAAGAAGTTCTATGACGCGACCTTCGCCGCGATCGGCGGCGGCCCGGCGATGATCGACCCCGCGGGCCGGTTGTTCTACCTGCACAACGGCAGCGCGTTTGCCATCACCAAGCCGATCGACGGCCAGCCGGCGACGGCGGGGAACGGCTGCACCATCGGCATCAACGTCGACGGCCCCGAGCAGGCGCACGCCTGGCACGCAGCGGGCGTGGCGAACGGCGGCACGGCGATCGAGGACGATCCCGGCGTGCGGCAGGGGCCGATGGGCGCGCTATACCTCGCCTATCTGCGCGATCCCGACGGCAACAAATTGTGCGCGCTGCACCGTATGCCGGCGTAAGCCGGTGCCGCCGTCACCCGTCGCCGGCGTGAGCCTGGAGACGGTCAGCACGGCCAAGGCGTTCGGCGGGACGCAGGGCGTCTATCGCCATGCGTCGGCGGCGACGGGGACGGCGATGACCTTCGCCGTCTACGTCCCGCCGCACGCGCCGGGCGCGCGGCTGCCGGTCGTCTGGTTCCTCTCGGGGCTGACCTGCACCCACGCCAACGTCACCGACAAGGGCGAGTACCGGCGGACGTGCGCCGAACTCGGCCTGATCTTCGTCGCGCCCGACACGTCCCCGCGCGGCGAAGGCGTCGCCGACGCGCCCGCGTTCGACCTCGGCCAGGGCGCCGGTTTCTACGTCGATGCGACCGAGGCGCCATGGGCACCGCACTTCGCCATGTGGTCGTATGTCACGGCCGAGCTGCCCGGCATCGTCGCGGCCAACTTCCCGGTCGACATGGCGCGGCAGGGAATCATGGGCCATTCGATGGGCGGCCACGGCGCACTGACGGTCGGGCTGCGCCACCCTGGACGCTTCCGCGCCGTCTCCGCCTTCGCCCCGATCGTCGCGCCTTCGCAGGTGCCGTGGGGTGAGCAGGCGTTCACCGCCTATCTCGGCGCCGACCGTGCGCGGTGGCGCGCGCACGACGCCGTCGCGCTGATCGAGGACGGCGCGCGCGTGCCGGCGCTGCTCGTCGACCAGGGCGACGCCGACCCGTGGCTCGAAACGCAGCTGCAGCCGTGGCGGCTGGCCGATGCCTGCGCTGCCGCCGGCATCGACCTGACGCTGCGGAAGCAGCCTGGCTACGAGCACAGCTACGCCTTCGTCTCGACGTTCATCGACGACCAGCTGCGCTGGCACGCGGCGCGGCTTTAGCTCGCCTTCTCGAAGGCCGCATTGATCCTGAGGTCGACGTCGTCGCCCAGGATCGGCAGATAAGTGGTGATGCCGAAGTCGGAGCGCTTCAGCTTCGTCGTCGCGGCGAACCCGACCGTCGCCTTCTTGGTCAGCGGATTGACCCCAGCGCCGACGAAGCGGGCGTCGAGCACGACCGGCTTCGACACGCCGTGCAGCGTCAGCGTGCCGGTGATCCGCGCGCCTGTCCCCTGCGGCACGACCGAAGTCGAGGTGAAGGTCGCCGTCGGGAACTTGGCGGCGTCGAAGAAATCGGGCGACTTCAAGTGCTCGTTCAGCGCCGGGACCGTCGTCACCAGCCCGCTGATCGGGATGGTGATGTCGACCTTTGTCGCCGCAGGCTTGGCCGGATCGAGCGTCAGCGTGCCGGTCGCGCCGCCGAACAGCCCGTCGTAGGTCGAGAAGCCGAGGTGGTCGAGGCTCCACGCCACCTGCGTGTGGCCGGGGTCGGCGGCATAGGTGCCGGCGACGACGCGGCTACGGTCGGGGGCACCGGGAGCTTGCGCGGCGGCGGGCAGCGCGACGGCGGCGGCGAGAGTGGCATACACGGCATGGCGGAACATCGGGGTCGCTCCCACGGTTGACGATGGCCGTCATCTATGGCCTCGGCGGCTCGGGCCCAACGGACGGTCGCGCCACCATTTCTTGGCCGTTCCTAACCTTCGCTATGTCGCCTGGCAGCGTCGCGCCCGGTGCCGGCAGCGTTGACCTGCGCCGCCGCGCGGCTAGGGTCGCCGCCGCGATGACCGACCACGATCCGACCGACGCCCGGCGGCTGCGCGACGCCTTCGGGGCGTTCGCCACCGGCGTCACCGTCGTCACGGCGTGCGGACCGGGCGGCCGCGTCGGCCTGACGGCGAACAGCCTGACTTCCGTGTCACTCGATCCGCCGCTGCTGCTGTTCTGTCCGGCCCGGACGGCCTCGGCATTGCCGACGCTGCGGGCGAGCGGGCGTTTCGCCGTCAATGTACTGGCGACCGACCAAACCCACGTCGCCGAACGCTTCGCCCGCCGCGGCGTCGATCGCTTCGCCGAGGCGGCGTGGCACGAGCTCGCCGGCCTGCCCGTTCTCGACGGGGCGCTCGCCAGCTTCGCCTGCGCCCTCGAGGCGGAGCACGACGGCGGCGATCATGTCGTCGTCATCGGCCGCGTCGAGGCGATGCAGGCGAGCGGCGGCCAGGATCCGCTTCTCTACTTCCGCGGGGCCTACCGGCGTGTCCACGTCCCGACGTAGGAAGCGGGGGTGACCGGGCCGACCCCCGCCGCGGCCGCGGATGCCGAGGAATCGACCGCCGAGCTGGCCCGGGGCGGCCGGACGAGCTTCGCCGGCTTCGTCCTGCGCCTGCTGGCGCGGATGCCGTTCCTGTTCATCGCCGGGCGGCTGTACGGATCGGCCGAGCTCGGCCGCTTCGGCTATGCCATCCTGGTCGTCGAGCTGACGGCGCAGCTGGCGACGATCGGGCTGCGGCGCGGCATGGCCGATGCGCTGGCGCGCGAGGCGGCGCAGCCCGCGACCGGCGCGCCGCCGGCCAACACCGTCGCCGACGCCCTGTTCCTCAGCCTCGTCCTCGCCGCCGTCGGCGCGGCGCTGCTGATCGCCGTGCCGACGCTGGTCTTTCCCAACGGCGTCGCCTCGCCCGTCGACCGCCTGTTCCCGCTCGTCGCCATCGCCCCGGCGCTGATCGAGATCAGCCTCGCCGCCCTTGCCTTCCGCCACGATATCGTCGCCCAGGTGCGGGCGCGGGCGATCGTCGAGCCGTGGACGCTGTCGCTCGCCGCCTGGCCCGCGCTCCATCTCGTCGGCGCGCGCCAGGGCCTGCTGGTCAGCTATGCGCTGTCGATGGCGGCGTCGGCGGCGACCGCGCTGTGGCCGTGCTGGCGGAGCTACGGCCGGCCGCGGCGGTGGCGGCCGCATACCGGGCGGATGTGGCGCATGGCCGCCGACAACATCCCGCGCGCCGGCGCCGACCTCGCCGACTGGGGGTCGCGGCGGCTCGACTTCTTCATCCTCGGCCGCTTCGCCTCGCCCGAGGTGACCGGCATCTACTTCGTCGCGCAGAACATGGCGTCGATGGCGGCCAAGCTGAAGAACAGCTTCGATTCAATCATCGCGCCGCTGCTCGCCACCGCCATCGCCGAGGGCGACCGGGCGCAGGTCGCCGCCCACGTCCGCCAGGTCGCCTTCTGGGTTCTGACGGCGCAGTTCGCCGTCGTGCTGAGCCTGGGGTCGACGAGCCGGGCGAGCCTGGGGCTGTTCGGCCCGACCTTTCCGTCCGGCGCAGCGGTGTTCGTCCTGCTGCTGCTGGTCGAGCTGTTCTCCAGCCAGGGGGCGGTGT
This sequence comes from Sphingomonadaceae bacterium, assembly GCA_019245455.1. Lineage (GTDB taxonomy): Bacteria > Pseudomonadota > Alphaproteobacteria > Sphingomonadales > Sphingomonadaceae > Polymorphobacter_B. Next base: position 8,115 of record JAFARM010000214.1, read on the forward strand.
GCGAGGACGCGCTCGTCTACCTCAAGCCGCGCACCAACCTTGCCATCGCCTTTGCCGGGGTCGTGCTGCAGGCGGTGCTGACGCTGGTCTTCGTCCCCGCCTATGGCCCCTACGCCGCCGCGGGGGGATTGGCGGCGGCGGTGTTCGTCGTGTCGCTGGTGAAGTCGGCGGTGCTCCGCCGCGTCGTCGGCGCGGGCGTGTCGGGGTGGCGGCCGGCGCTGATCCCCGCCGCCCTCGGCGGCTTCGCCGTCGGGGTCGCCGTGCTCCACTCGCCCGAGGTGGTCGCGCCGGCGCTGCACGCCGCCGGGCTCGGGCCCAACCGCTCGCGGGCGGTGGCCGAGGCGCTGGTGCTGACGGTCGGGCAGGTGGCGATCCTGTCGAGCTTCGGCACGCTGATCTGGACGATCGGCTTCACGCCCGCCGACAAGGTCCTGTTCCAGCTGCGGAAAGCGCGGCGGACCTAAGTCTCCGTGTTATCCCCGCGAGGGTGGGGACCGTCGCCTCAAGCTGCAGGAGATGGTTCCCCGCTTTCGCGGGGATGACGCGTGATGTCAGTGGCGGAAGTGGCGCATCCCGGTGAAGATCATGGCGATGCCGCGCTCGTCGGCCGCGGCGATGACCTCGGCGTCGCGGATCGACCCGCCGGGCTGGATGACCGCCGTCGCGCCGGCCTCCGCGACCGCGATCAGACCGTCGGCGAACGGGAAGAAGGCGTCCGACGCGACCGCGCTGCCGACGGTTCGCGGCGCGGCCCAGCCGGCGGCGGCGGCAGCTTCGCGCGCCTTGGCCGCGGCGATGCGCGTCGAATCGACCCGGCTCATCTGCCCGGCGCCGATGCCCGCTGTGCTCCCGTCCTTGGCATAGACGATGGCGTTCGACTTGACGTGTTTGGCGACCGTCCAGGCGAAGCGAAGGTCGGCGCGTTCCTCGAGCGTCGGCGCGCGGCGGGTGACAACCTTCAGCATATCGTCGGTCAGCATCCCGGAGTCGCGCTCCTGGACCAGCACGCCGCCGGCGATGATCTTCGTCGTCAGGCTCGGCCGCCGCGCCGGGTCGGGCAGCTCGCCGGTCAGGAGCAGGCGCAGGTTCTTCTTCGCCGCGAACACCGCGCGCGCGGCGTCGTCGGCTTGCGGCGCGGCGACGACCTCGGTGAAGATCTCGGTCATCGCCCGCGCCGTCGCTTCGTCGAGCGGGCGGTTGGTGGCGATGACCCCGCCGAACGCCGAGACCGGATCGGTCGCCAGCGCCGCGCGGTACGCCTCGACCAGCGTAGCGGCGGTGGCGACGCCGCACGGGTTGGCGTGCTTGACGATGACGACTGTCGGCGGGGCGTCGCGGAACTCGGCGGCGAGCTCGAGCGCCGCGTCGGCGTCGTTGAGGTTGTTGTAGCTGAGCTCCTTGCCCTGGACCTGCTCCGCCTGGCCGATGCCGCGCGCCGCCGGACCGGTGGGCACGTAGAGCGCCGCGGCCTGGTGCGGGTTCTCGCCGTAGCGCAGCATGGTCACGCGCCGCGTCGGCATGACGCGCAGGCGCGGGAACAGCTCGCCCTGGTCGACGCGACTGAACCAGCCGGCGATCGTCGCGTCATAGGCGGCGGTGGCGGCAAACGCGTCGGCGGCGAGGCGCTTGCGCGTGGCGAGCGTCGTCGCGCCCGCGTTGGCGTCGAGTTCGGCGATCAGATCGGGGTATTGTCCGGGCGCGGTGACGACGGCGACCGAGGCGTGGTTCTTTGCCGCCGAGCGGATCATCGCCGGCCCGCCGATGTCGATGTTCTCGATCACCTCGTCGCGCCCCGCGCCGCGCGCGACCGTCGCGGCGAACGGGTAGAGGTCGACGACGACAAGGTCGATCGGGGCGATGCCGTGCGCCGCCGCCGCGTCCATGTGCGTGGCGAGGTCGCGCCGCGCGAGGATGCCGCCGTGGACCGCCGGGTGGAGCGTCTTCACGCGGCCGTCCATCATCTCGGGGAAACCGGTCAGTTCGGCAACGTCGCGCACCGCCAGCCCCGCCCCACGCAGGGCCGTTGCAGTGCCCCCG
>JAFARM010000180.1 GCA_019245455.1 Sphingomonadaceae bacterium
CAATCCCTATCCGTTCTGGCAGAGGGGCAACGGCTATCTCGACGGGTCGATCCAGTTCAAGCTCACCAACTACCTGCTCGTCACCTTCGACGCGTCGAACATCCTCGGGACCAAGACGATCGTCGAGCAGCAGGTCGAGGACACGCGCCCCGACGGGACGCGCAACCTCCAGCCCTACGCCTATCAGCAGATCGACCGGCGCTTCGGCGGCGGCATCCGGCTCAAGTTCTAGCCGCACGAGGCAGCGATGACGCCGCTGCGCGTCGTCATCGTCGGCGGCGGCTCGTCCGGGTGGATGGCCGCCGCCGCCTTCACCTGCCTGCTGCCGCCTTCCGCGTGCACCGTCCGCCTGATCGAATCGGACGAGATCGGCATTGTCGGAGTTGGCGAGGCGACCCTGCCCCACGTCCGCTATTTCTTCGAGCGGCTGGGCATCGACGAGCCCGCCTTCGTCGCGGCGACCGAAGCGACGATGAAGCTCGGCATCGAGTTCGTCGGCTGGGGAGCCCCCGGCGACAGCTACATCCATCCCTTCGGCGGCTACGGCCGGCCGATTGCCGGTGCCGAGTTCCAGCACGCCTGGGCGCGGGGCCGAAGACTCGGCATCGCCAAACGGCTCGAGCCTTACTCCTTCGCCGTCGCCGCTGCCCGCGCCGGCCGCTTCGCGCGCCCCTCGCCCGACCGCTCCGACATCCGTTCGACCTTCGACTATGCCTATCAGTTCGACGCCACGCTTTACGCCCGGTTCCTGCGTGCCCATGCCGAAGGGCATGGCCTGCGGCGAACCGAAGGCCGCGTCGTCGCCGTGACCCGCGATGCGACGAGCGGCGATATCGCCAGCGTCACGCTGGCGTCGGGCGAGGTCGTGGCCGGCGACCTGTTCATCGACTGCTCGGGCTTTCGCGCGCTGCTGATCGGCGAGACACTGGCGTCGCCGTGGCAGGACTGGACGCATCTGCTGCCGTGCGACCGGGCGATGGCCGTGCCGTGCGCCAATACCGGGCCGCTCCATCCCTACACCAAGGCGACGGCGCGCGCCGCCGGCTGGCAGTGGACGATCCCCCTGCAGCACCGCACGGGCAACGGCTATGTCTATTCCTCCGCGCTGATTTCCGACGACGCGGCGGCGGCGACGCTGCTCGCCAACCTCCCCGGACCGGCGTTGGCCGAGCCGCGGCCCCTGCGCTTCCGCTCCGGGCGACGCACGGCAAGCTGGACCGGCAATTGCGTCGCCGTCGGGCTGGCCAGCGGCTTTCTCGAGCCGCTCGAATCGACCAGCCTCTACCTCGCCCAGATCGCCGTGACGACGCTGCTCGACCTGTGGCCGGGAAGCCCCGTCGACCCGCGTTTGCGCGCCGAGTTCAACCGCCGCATCGACCGCGAGTACGACCGCGTCCGCGATTTCCTCGTCCTCCACTATCACGCGACCAGCGGGTACGACACCGACCTGTGGCGGCACGTCCGAACGATGACCCTGCCCGACAGCCTGGCCGAGAAGATCGAGCTGTTCCGCGCGACCGCCCACGTCACCCGCTACCACGACGGCCTGTTCGCGCCCGAAAGCTGGCTCGCCGTGTTCGAGGGGCAGGGCATCGTTCCCACCAACCACAGCCGCATCGTCGACGGCCTCGAGCCCGACGCGCTCGCCCGTCGGCTGGGCGAGATCGAGCGCGAAGTCGCGACCGCGCTGACCACGCTGCCGAGCCACGACGACCATCTGCGCGGCCTGCGCGCCGCCGCCGCGTGAGTCGCGCGGTCACCCGCGTTGCCGTTGTCGGCGCGGGGCCAGCACCGTGGCTCGCCGCCGCCGTCCTGGCCGGATCATTGGCCGGGTCCGGCGTCGCGATCACGGTGATCACGATCCCGGGCGTGCCGACGGCCGTCGCGACCCTGCCGCCGCTTGCCGGCCTCCACCGCCGCATCGGGGTCGATTCCGACCGGCTGGTGCGCGCGGCGGGCGCTTACAGCCTGGGCGTCCAGTTCGTCGGCTTCGGCGGCAACGACTTCTTCGTCCCGTTCGGCGGCCATGGTCCCGCGATCGGCGACGCGCCCTTCGCCGCGCTCTATTCCCGCGCGCGCGACGCCGGGCTCAGGGTCGCGTTCGAGGATTTCTCGCTCAACGCCGCCGCCGCCAAGCAGGGACGCTTCTTCGTCGCCGATGCGGCAAGCACGGCCTATGCGCTGTGCGATCACGGCTTTCACCTCCACGGTGCGGCGTACGTGGCGGCGCTTGAAGCGGTGACGCGGCGCGCGGGCGCGGCGGTCGTCGCGGGAACGCCGGTCGTCGCCGAGCGCGACGCTGCCGGTCTCGTCGCGCGGCTGGTCCTCGACACGGGGGCGGTGATCGAAACCGACGTCGTCATCACCTGCACCGACCTGCCCGCGTTGTCCGACACATGGACACGATGGCCGATCCCGTTCGACCGCCGCCTGATCGCGGTCGGCGCGGCGCTGGACCGGCTGCCGGCGTTCGGCCGGTCCGTCGCGACCGCGCGCGGGGTTGCCGACATCCTGCCGTTGGTCGACGCGACGGCCGTCGACTACCGCTTCGCGGGCGCCGACGATGCCGCCCTGGCGGAAGCGACCGCGGCGGCCGGGATGCGGCTGCGCGTGGTCGCCCGCGACGCGCTCGCGCCCGGGCGTCGGGCCAACTCCTGGGTCGGCAACGTGATCGCCATCGGCGAGGCGGTCGTGCGCCTCGACGGCGTCGCCACCCCCGTGCTGCACATGGTCCAGCTGGCGCTGGCCTTGTTGGTGACGCTTTTCCCGCGCGACGCCGGCGAACAGGCGGGCGCTCGCGAGTTCAACCGCCGTACGGCGCTCGCCGCCGACCGCCTGTGCGACTTCCATCTCGCGCCGCTCTGTCTCAACCGTCGCGCCGAGCCGATCTGGGCGGCGTTGCGCACGGGCGAACTTCCGACGCTGCTCAGGGACAAGCTCGATCTCTTCGCCGCCAACGGCGAGGTCGCCCTGGCGTCGGACGAGACCTTTCTCCACGATAGCTGGCAGGCGGTCTGCTTCGGCAGCGGCATGGTCCCCGCGCGCACCACCCCGCTCGCCGACCGCCTGCGCGACGCCGAGCTGGCCGCCGAACTGCAGCGGCGGCTGCGCTTCATCCGCGAGCAGGTCGGTGCCATGCCCGAGCATCGCGCGTGGCTGACCCCGCCGCGCTGACGAAACGCGTCACCCGCGGCGCGGCGGTGCATCGGAAGCGCGGCGGACGAACTCGTAGGGCATGGTGGTATGGACATGGTGCGCCACCTTGCCCTGGCGGCGGGCGCGGATCTCGTCGACGAGCAGGTCGACCGCCGCCCGCGACATCGCCGCGATCGGCTGACGGATGGTGGTGAGGCCCGGCCAGATCATCGCCGCCACCGGCGTATCGTCGAAGCCGCACACCGTCAGGTCACGCGGCACGTCGAGGTTGCGGCGGTGGGCGACGGCAATCGCCGCCGCGCCCATGTCGTCGTTGCTGGCGAAGATCGCCGTCGGCGGGTCGGGCAGCGCCAGCAGCGTCTCGGCCGCCTGCAGCCCGGAGCGATAGGAGAACAGGCCCGGCACTTCCAGCTCGGGCGGCAGACCGACGCCGGCTTCGGCGAGCGCCTCGCCGTGGCCGGCCAGGCGCTCGGCGCTGACCGTCTGGTTGAGATTGCCGGTGATGAAGCCGATCCGGCGATGGCCGAGCGCGAGCAGGTGACGGGTCATGTCGCGCGCCGCCGCCCGGTCGCCGATGCTCACCGCCGATACGCTCGCCGCTGGCCGCCCGGTGGCGACCGCGGCGGCGGGAAGGTCGTTTTCGGCGAGCAGGTCGATCAGCGGCGCGGCGTCGCACAGCGGCGGCGGCAGCAGCAGCCCGTCGATCCCGTCGGCGATCATCCGCTCGGCGGCGGCGATCTCGCTGTCGTCGCCCGGCTCGCACTGGGCGATGACGAGCCCGAGGTCGCTCCGTCCCACCTGATCGAGGCAGCCGAGCAGGAACTCGCTGAGATAGCCCGCCGATGGATTGCTGTAGAGCAGGCCGATGCGCGTGCGCGTTGCGCTGGCCAGGCTGCGCGCCGCGGGATTGGGCGCGTAGTTCAGGGCCGTGATCGCCGTCTCGACCCGTTCACGCGTCGAACCGCGGACGTTGAAGCCGCCGTTCAGCACGCGCGACACGGTCATCGTCGACACGCCGGCGTGCGCGGCGACATCGCTGATCGTCAACGCGCCGTCCTGGCGTCGCGGCCGGCGACCGCCTTCGCTGCCGTCCTTGCTCGCCATCAGCCGCCGAGCGCCTGGCGGAACAATGGTTCGAGTTCGCCGGCCATCGCCAGATGCTGCTCGCCGGTGGGATGGGCGTCGCGCCCCGGCCGACCCGGATAATGCGCGACGGGACCGCGACGGACGAGCGGCGAGGCGGCGCGCGCCACGACCTCGTGGAGATAGGTGCGCAGTGCGGTTCGCTTCATCGCGCCCGGTTCGTCGGCGGTCATCGGCGAATCGATGACGATGATCGGCGCGGCGGGCGCGTCGGCGCGGACCTGCGCGACCAGCGCCAAATAGGCGTCGACGAACGCCGCCCGGTCGGGGATGCCGGGGTTGAAGTCGTTGGTGCCGAGGCAGATGCCCACCGCCTCGGGCACATAGTCGGTCGCCCGCCAGCGGCTGGCGGGATCATCGGGCAGCGCGCGGGTGTAGAACTGCCCCGCGGTGACGACATCCGTCCGGCCCTGCCAGTCGCGCAGCACGCCCTTGCCGCCATAGGCGACGAGGTGCCGCTGCGCGCCGAGCCGGCGGGCGAGGACGGCGGCATAGCACTGGCGCGCGTCGTCGTGCTCGGGTCCCTCGGGCGCGGTGAGATCGGGCCAATCGGCATTCGAGCCGCAGGTGATCGAATCGCCGATGAAGAGCAGCCGACGCGGCGGCGGCACGGGCGCGGCGAGGAGATCGCCGTCGAGGGCGACGCCGGTGAACTCGAGCAGATTGTGCCACGGGCCGTTGCGCTTCACCACCTCGATGCGGCGGCGGGCAGCTTCGTCCCTGACGAGCGGCACGATCTGCTCGCCGGCAGCGACGGCAACGCGCGCCGGAGCGCCGCCGTCGATGCTGACGTCAAGAAAGGTCGCGTCGCTTGAACGCACGCCCAGCCCGACGTGCGTCGCCCGTGCGTCGAGGCGCACGACGATGCCGGGAAAGGCGCAGCCGATCCGCCCCGGCCCGGTCACCGCGGTTCGCCCCTCGAAGCGCAAACGGGGGTCGGTCGCGGCGATCCACGCCCCCTCGCTCGCGCGCAGCGGGACGGCGACGGTCGCCGCCGCGGCACCGCAGAACCCACGTCGGCTGAGCCTCATCCCCCGTCTCCCGGCGCATCGACGGCGACGCACTGTGCGCCACTCGCCAAGCACGCGCCCGGCTGGCCGTAGATCCAGCTCGACCCCTGGTAGCCGACGTAGACGCGCCCGAAAACGTCCTTGTCGCCCTCGATCACCTGCACCTGGTCGAGCGTGCCCAGCGGGAAGGCGGCGAGCCGGTGCCACGTCGCCGCGTCATCGGTCGAGCGCCAGATACCGTAGACGCCGCCGACCCGCCCCGAGACGAAGATCGTCGGATAGGCCGCACCCGCCGCGGCCTTCCCGAAGCCGACGTCGTCGACATGGTCGACGCCAACGACGACGCTCCACGTCGTGCCGCCGTCACGGCTGCGGCGCAGGCCGGCGTCGGCGGCGTCGGCGGCGGCGGTGAAGAACAGGTGCCCGGCGTGGCCGGGGACGGCGCGGAGCTTGGCCGGTCCCCCCGACATCGGCGCGATCTCGCCGGCGAAGGCGCGCGTCCACGTCGTCCCACCGTCGTCGCTCCGCCATAGCCCGGCAACCGCGGCATTCGCGCCGCCGCCGCTGTGGACGAGGTAGAAGGTGCGCGGCAGGACGCGGTCGGCGGCGAGCGTCTTGCGGTCGAGCGAGTAGTGGGCGAACGATCCCGTGTTCGGGCCGACCGCGCCGGGCAGGACGACCGGCTGCCACGTCGCGCCCCGGTCGCGGGTGACGAACGGCTGGTGGTCGGCAGCCGGGGCCCAGGCGATGTCGGCGGTGTCGCCGGCGGCCACCGCGATCGTGCCGAACGACATCCGCCACGGGTCGTCGGCGGCAGTGCCCGGCGGCTGCGGCAGAGTCGGGAAGCGGCTCCACGTCACGCCACCGTCGCGGCTGTAGCCGGCGAGCACGGCCTCCCCGTCCTCGCTGCAGCAGCCGACGCGCGTGTCCGACGCATTGGTGACGAGAAAGCGCGGATCGCCGGCGCTCCAGTCGACCTGCTGCGCGGCGATCAGCACGCGCTCCTTGGGGCCATAGGTCGTCGAATAATGGTCGAGGTCGGTCCGGCGGTGGATGCCGAAGTCCCACGCGGCGAACAGCGGCGCGCCGCCGGGAGGCGCGACGACGTCGTTGGTGACGAGCTGCTCGATCCCACGCGAGCGGCTGACGAAGTCGAAGCGCGTCGCGCCCGCCGGGATGCGCGCGTCGAACAGGCCGGTGCCGGCGGCGACGAACAGCCGGTCGGGGTCGCGCGGGTCGGGGCGGAGGTCGGCGGTGGCGAAATAGTCCTGGTCGGCGACGTGGAGCCACGGGGGGTCACCGGGACCGACGCGGGCGTGGCGGGGCAGAGCCTGCCAGTGCTCGCCGCCGTCGCCCGAGCGCAGCGTCACGCCGCCATTGTCCATGACCACGACGCCGGCGCGCAGGACGGCGAGCGCCGCATACTCGCGCCGCGGCAGGGTGGGTGAGCCGGCCAGGTCGGTCCACGCGCCTGCCCGGTAGCGCCACACCGCGCGGCCGGGCACGTCGACAGCGAAGAAGCTGCCGTCAGGGGCGAAGACGCCGTGCTTGAGCAGGCGCGGCACCGGCGCGGTCGCCGACGGCAGGGCCGCGAAGCTCGCGCCGCCGTCGGCCGAAACGAAGACGCCGTGCCCCGGCGACATTGCCCAGACGCGCCCCGTGACCGCGCCGCCGGCGGCACGCTCGAACCAGATCAGCGGCCCCGGTGCCTGCTGTCCCGGCTGGTCGAGGTGCTGGTCGGCGGGCGGCGGCACGCCAACGGGCTTCGTCCAGTGGCCGCCGCCGTCGGTCGAGCGCCACAACCCGTCCTCGGGCAGGCCGACGAACAGCACGTCGGGGTTGCGCGGATCGACCGCCATGAACGGGCCATAGTGGCGGTACTCGCTGTTCGGGTCGAAGCGCGCCGGGAACGGCCCATCCGCCGGCCCGTGCCGCCAGTGGTCGCCGCCGTCGTCGGAGCGATAGACGAAGCCCTTGATCGCCATGTACAACCGCCGTGGGTCGGACGGGGCGACGGCGATCTCGTAGACGCCCTCGTTCATCGCCGACTGGCGGCGGTCGGCCGCCGGCAGGGCGGGGGCGCGGACCAGCTGCCGCCAGCGCTTCGCCGCCGCGTCCCAGCGATAGGCACCGTAGGTGTCGGTGCGGATGACCTCGGTCGCGCCGGTCGGATCGCCGGCGAGGCCGGTGATGAAGCCGCCCGCGCCGATCGCCACCGGCTTCCAAACATAGGTCTCGGGGGCCGCCGCCACCGCCAGCGTCAGCGCCGCACCTGCCAGTGCCAATCGGCCGATCATCCGCCCCCACCCGTGTTTTTTCGGATGGTAGCGTTAACGGCGTGCCGCGTCCACTGCCGTTGCAGGGTCGATGACCGCCACGGCACCCCCCGACGGGGCCAGGATCAAGTCGAGCGTTCCGGTCGCGGATACCGGCACCCGGCCAGAGACGAGATCGGTGGGACCGGCACCGTCCTGCCACGTCGCCGCGACGAAGCGGCCGGGGCCGAGGAAGCCGAGCGGCAGCGCCACGCGCCGGCCGGCGTCGGTCATCGCCCCGACGTACCAGCGCGTGCCTTTGCGCCGGGCGACGGCGACCCACTCGGCGAAGCTGCCGGCGACGAAGCGCGTCTCGTCCCACGTCGTCGGCACCGCCCGCACGACGTCGAACCCGGCCGCGCCGTGGTACGCGTCCGGGCTGTCGGCGAGCGTCGTCAGCGGGCTGTCGAAGACGACGTACATCGCCAGCGCCGCGCCGCGCGTCGTCTGCGTCTCCGGCCCCCTGCTGCGCGGCGTGAAGGTCGCCGGCGTCGCGTTGCGAAACCCCCCCGGCGTATAGTCCATCGGCCCCGTGAGCATCCGCGTGTACGCGAGCATGACATTGTGCGCGGCGGTGACGCGAAACGTCCACTTGTTGTACTCGGCCCCCATCACGCCTTCCTGCGTCAGCAGGTTCGGCCAGGTTCGCGCCAGCCCCCACGGATGGGTGACGCCATGGAGATCGACGACGAGGTGGTGCGCCGCCGCCCTTGCCAGCAGGCGCGTTATGAAGCCGACCATCGCCTGGTCGTCGCGTTCGAGGAAGTCGACCTTGATCCCCTTGATCCCCCAGCGCTCGTAGGTGGCGAGGACGCGCTCCATGTCGTGCTCGAGCAGCTTCCAGTGGACCCACAGGATCAGCCCGACGCCGCGGACGCGGGCGTGCGCGATCAGCCCCGGCAGGTCGAGCCCGGGCACGGCGACGGTCGGGTCGGCGGCGGGGTCGAGCTCCGGCCCGCGCCCGCGGCTGACGTACCAGCCATCGTCGACGATCAGATAGGGCAGCCCGGCGTCTCCGGCGAAGTCGGCGAAGGCGCGGAGCGTCGCATCGTTGCTGCCCGGCTCGGCGACGCCGGCGACCTGCGGCCCCGACCACCAGTCCCACGCCGCCTTGCCCGCTCGCACCCAGCTGAAATCGCCATGCGGCGGCGGGCTGAGGCTGGTCAGCAGGGTGTTTTCAATCAGCTTGCCCGGCTCGGCGGCGACCATCACCACCCGCCAAGGCGAGAAGAGATCGTGGTCGACCGTCGCCGTCACAGCGATCCCCGGCGCGTCGCGGTGCGGACTGAGGCGGACGGCGAGGCCCAGCGTCCCGTCGTCGGGGCGCGTCAGATAGGCGACCGGCCAATCGGCGACGGCGGCTTCGGCGAACGCCAGTGCCGGGCCACCCGACGGACGGCAGACGACGGGCAGGTCATAGCTGTTGTGCGGCCGGATCGCGGAAGCGGCGACCGTGTCGAACTCGCCTTCGTGCCCGGTATCGAAGCGGCCGATATTGAGCCCGGTACACGGCATATCCGCCGGAAAGGCGAAGCGCGTCCGCTCGCCGACCAGCCGCAGCGCCGGCAGCGCCGGCTGCACGGGGATGCGGTAGCGCAGCGCAATGCCGGTCGCATAGGCACGGACGACGAGGTCGAGGCGCAGCCCCTGGGTCCCCGGCTCGGCCATGTGCACGGTCAGCTCGTTATATCCGTCGGCGACCTGCGCCGTCTTGCCCGCGAGCGCGTAGCGATCGACGCCGGCGCTCCGCTCGCTTGCGACGATCGCCAGCCGCGGCCCCAGATCGCGATAGTGCTCGAACGCCAGCCCGATCCGCGACGGTGCGACGACCGCTGTCGTGCCGACGCGCAGGCTGAACGCCGGGCCGTCGGCCGCGGCAGCGATCGTCACGACGTTCGCTCCGTCAGGCGAAACGAC
>JAFARM010000182.1 GCA_019245455.1 Sphingomonadaceae bacterium
CCGCGCCGGCGAAGCCCGCCGCCGACGCCGTCCCGCCGCCCGCGCCCGGCACCGTCCGCGTCCGCATGGTCACCGCCGCCGGCACCATCCTGATCGACCTCGACCGCGCCCACGCGCCGGTCACCACGGCGAACTTCCTGAAGTACGTCGACCAGCACCGCTTCGACGGCACGACCTTCTACCGCGCCGATGTCGTCGACAAGCCGACCGGACTCGGCCTCGTCCAGGGCGGCACGCGCGGCGACCCGAAGCGGACCCTGCCGCCGATCGCCCACGAGCCGACGACCAAGACCGGCCTCGCCCATGGGCAGGGGACGATCTCGATGGCGCGCGCCGCACCAGGATCGGCGCGCGGCGACTTCTTCATCACGACGGGACCGCTGTCGTCGCTCGACGCGCACCCTCAGGAGGCGGGCGACAACGCCGGCTATGCCGCCTTCGGCCAGGTCGCCGCCGGCATGGACGTGGTGAACCGCATCCTCCTGTCGCCGACCGGCCCCGGCGGCGAGGGGGCGATGCGCGGCCAGATCCTGGCCAAGCCGGTCAAGATCGTGACGGTGACCCGCGCGGCGAAGTGATTGCCCCTACGGCAGCGCGCTGACGAACCCCGCCACCGCCTCGACCAGCCCGTCGGCGAGCGGCAGCGACGGGTCGGCATAGGTCGCCAGGTTCGCCGCGCGGTCGGCGGCCGCGGCCTTCAGCACGTGGTTCATGCCGGGGATCAGCACCAGCCGCGCCCCCGGCTTCGCCGCCGCCAGCCGGCGGGCGTCGCCCTCGCCGACCTGCAGGTCGGTCGTGCCCTGGACGACGAGCAGCGGCACCGTCAGCTTCGCCGCCTCGGCCCCCGGGTCGATCGGCAGCCACGAGATCAGGTACGGCTGCACGCTCGGGCGAAACAGCGCGGCGAGCGCGGCTGGCGGGTCGGCGACGGTGTGACCGGCCGCGAGGCTGCTAAGCGTCGCCTCGGCAGGGGCGCGCAGCTCGGGCGGCAGCGCGGTCTGGAACTGGCGGCGCAGCACCGCCGCCGCCGGCTCGCCCGCCCCCTCCAGCGTGATGACGCCCGCGACCGCCGTCCCTTGCGCCGCCATCGTCGCGATCAGCGCGCCCTCGCTGTGGCCGGCGAGGACCACCCGCGTCACACGCGGCTCGGCGGCGAGGCGGACGGTCCACGCGCGGGCGTCGGCGACATAGGTCGAGAAACGAAGGCTGCCCTCGTCGAGGCCCGAGACGGCGCTCGCGCCGATACCGCGCTTGTCGAAGCGCAGCGAGGCGATGCCGCGCGCCGCCAACCCTTCGGCAAGCCGCTTCAGGCTGTCGTTCGTCAACACCTGCGCGCCGACGCGGCTGTTGCCGTCGCGGTCGGTCGGCCCCGAGCCGGCGACGAGGACGACGCCCGGCACCCGCGCCGCGCCGGCGGGGAGCAGCAGCGTGCCGTGGAGCGTCACCGCGCCGTTGGCGATCTCCACCTCGCGCGCCGCCGGCGCTCCGGCCGCGAGGGCGGCGGCGGCGGCGATCAACAGGCTGGCCATTGTGCTTCCTCTCGCTCGGGCGCGCTAGGCCCGCCCGCTGGCGGCGTCAACGCCATCGCGCGTTGCACGATACGCCGTCGCGGGGCACAACCAGCGCGATCGTTGACGGGAGGAGAGGCAGGTGCCGACGCGGCGGAGCTTCCTTGAGGCCGGGGCCGCGCTGGCGGTGCTCGCCCCCCTGACCGGCGTCGATGCCCGCAAGCGGCCGCCGCGCGACGCCGTCGCCGCTGCCCGCGCGCTCGATCGTGAGAAGACGACGCCGCTGGCACAGGTCGAGGCGGCGATCGCCCGGCTGGGCCGCGTCAACGGGTTGATCAACGCCGTCGCGTTCCCCAACTTCGACCGGGCCCGCGTCATCGCCGGGTCGACACCGGGGCCGAGCGGACCGCTGGCCGGCGTCCCGACGCTGATCAAGGACAATATCGAACAGGCCGGCCTGCCGTGGACCAGCGGCAGCCGCGTCTTCAAGGGACGCGTCGGCGTCACCGACAGCCCGGCGGCGGCGGCGATCGCGCGCGCCGGCCTGGTTTCGATCGGCCGGTCGACGCTGCCCGAGTTCGCCCTGCTGCCGACCACCGAGAGCCTGCTGACGGGGCCGACGCGCAATCCGTGGGACCTGTCGCGCTCGGCCGGCGGGTCGAGCGGCGGCTCGGCGGCGGCGGTGGCCGCCGGCGTCGTCACCATCGCCCACGGCAACGACGGCGGCGGCTCGATCCGCATCCCGGCGTCGTGCTGCGGCCTCGTCGGGCTGAAGCCGAGCCGCGCGCGCATGATCGGCGACACCGGCCGCGCCGTCACCGACTTCGCCGTCCAAGGCTGCCTCAGCCGTACCGTCCGCGACACCGCCGCCTGGCTGGCGGCAATGGAGCGCCCCGACGCGCCTTATCCGCCGGTGGGACTCGTCACCGGGCCGACGGGACGCCGGCTGCGGATCGGCCTCGCCCGGGCGTCGGCCCTGGGCCGCGAGCCCGATGCCGAGGTCGCCGCCGCCTTCGACCGTGCCGCGCGCCGGCTGAAGAAGCATGGCCATCGCCTGGTCGACGCCCGGCCGGCGTTCGATGGCCCGGCGGTCGCCGCGGCGTTCGCCACCCTGTGGAGCGTCGGCGCGGCAGCCCGGGTCAAGGCCGCCGCCGACGCGGTCGGCTTCGCGCCGATGCACGACCTGGTCGAGCCGCTGACCCTGAGCTGGGGCGAGGCGGGCGCGCGCGTGACCGCGGCGGACAGAGCACGCGCGGTCGCAACCCTGCAACTGCTCGAACGCCAATACGCGGCGCAGTTCGAGCAGTACGACGTGCTGATGACGCCGGTGCTCGCGTCGCTGCCGGTGCCGATCGGCGCGCTGTCGGGGACGCGGAGCTATGACGCGCTCGCGCCCGTCCTGGAACGCTACGTTGCCTATACGCCGGTCGAGAACGCCGCCGGCGCGTGCGCCATCGCCCTGCCGATGACGATGCACGGCGCGCTGCCGGTGGGGATGCAGTTCACCGCGGCCGCCGGCAATGAGCGGCGGCTGCTTGAACTCGCTTATGCGCTCGAGCGCGACATCGACTGGCACCAGCGGCGGCCGCCGGTCTGGGCGCGGACGGCGTGACGCGCCGCCTCGACCCCGAGATGCTGCTGCGCGCCTATGCCCTGGGCGTCTTCCCGATGGCCGACAGTGCCGCGACGCCCGACGTCTTCTGGGTCGAGCCGCAGCAGCGCGGCATCCTGCCCTTGAACGCGTTCCACCTGCCGCAGCGGCTAGCGCGCGTACTCCGGTCGGAGAAGTTCGTGCTGACCGCCGATCGCGCCTTCGACCGGGTGATGGCGGGGTGCGCCGAGGCGCGCGCCGACCGGACCGAGACCTGGATCAACGGCACGATCATCGACGCCTATCGTGCCCTCCACGCCCGCGGCAGCGCCCATTCGGTCGAGGTGTGGCACGGCGACGCGCTGGTCGGCGGGCTGTACGGGGTCAAGCTCGGGGCCGCCTTCTTCGGCGAGAGTATGTTCACCCGGATGACCGACGCGTCGAAGTGCGCGCTCGCCGCGCTCGTCGCGCGCTTACGCGTCGGCCGCTTCCGCCTGCTCGACACGCAGTTCCTGACCGACCACCTCGCCCGCTTCGGTGCCGTCGAGGTGCCGCGCGCGCGCTACAAGGGCTTGCTGGCGGGTGCCTTGTCGGCGTCGGGCGACTTCGCCGCCTTCGACTGGGACGCCTTCGACGCGCCCTGGGCGGCGCGGCCGGCGACGACGGTATCGGGGCCGGTTTCGGGGAAGCGCATCGTGCAGCTCCTGACCCAGACGTCGTAGAGCGGGTGTTCGAGCGGGTTGAGCGACGGGCTTTCGGCGAACATCCAGCCGGAGAAGACTCGACGCGTCCGCGCCGCCGCACGTCGGACCTCGATCGGGGTGTCGTCGATTTGCAGATAGGCGGCGGTCTGCCGCGCCTCCCACGGCGGGGTCGTCTCGCAGGCGCGGACGCGAACCGACAGGGTGGCGAAGCGCACCGTGTCGCCGGGATGCGCCGTGAACGCCTGCGTCACGCCGGTGCGCTTGTTGAGCGCGGCGAGCGTGACCACCCGCTCCGCCATCGGGGTAACGCGTTCAACGGCTTGCGGCGGCGGCGTGACCTCCCGCATCCGCGAACTGGTCACGGGGGGTGTCACGGCAGCCGCCGCCGCAGCGGCGAGAACGATCACTGCGCCGGTGCCGCTGCGGTTTTCGTTGCCGCCGTGTCAGAGGTCGACGACGAGCCGCTGCGGTTAATGAAGCTGCCCATCAGGCTCATCAGGTCCTGCGCCCCCTGGGTCTCGCCGATCTCGCCGCCGGGGCGCAGCATGGTCGTGTCGCCACCCGGGCTGAGCGAGATGAACGAACCACCCAGGATACCTTCGGACGTGATCGCCGCGCTCGAATCGGTCGGGAAGCGGACGTCGCCGCTGATCCGGAGCTGCAGCACCGCCTGGAACGTCTTGGGATCGAGACGTTCGGTCTCGACCTTGCCGATCCGGATGCCGGAGGTGCGGACGTCGGTTCCAACCGTGACCCCGGTCGCATTGGGGAAGCGCGCCGTCAGCAGGTATCCGCCCGCAGCGCCGCTGGACGTCTGCGCGTAGGCCGAGCCGACGAACCACACCGCGACGACGACGACGACAAGGCCGACCAGCGCCTCGATGACGTTGTCCTTCAACAGGTTACGCATCCGGCGTCCACGCCTCATAGTCGCCGGTGGTCTTCGCCCGCGTCGCCGCGACGGCGAGGCTGCCCGAGGGACGGTGCGCCGCCGGTGTGCCGGTCGGGTTCGGCACCCACGGCTTTTCCCACACGCGCGGTTTCAGCGGTAGGCGGTCGGGGGTCGCGTCGACGGTGCGGCGCAGCCACAGCTGCCATTCGGGCGGAACCCGGCTCGCTTCGGGCTCGCCGTTGTAGATCACCCAGCGGCGGCCGCGCTTCGATTCGAAATAGACGTTGCCATAGCCGTCGCGGCCGACCTCGCGGCCGGTTCGCCAGCTGGTCAGGCGCGTGCCGAGCCCCGGACCGTGCCACCACGTGAAGATCGAGCCCAGAGCCATGGCTTCGCCTTTGCCTCGAAACCGCCGCCGGGCGCAACCCTCCGGCGGCGCTCAGTCGGCGGTATAGTCGACCAGATCGCCCGGCTGCAGCCCGATGCGGGCCGCCTCGCCGGCGTTGAGCTCGAGCACCGCTGCCGTCGGACCGCCCGCAGGGATGTCGGCCTTGCTGAACGGCACCGCGTTTGCCGCGATGCGGCGCACCCGGTGATCGGGCGCGATGAAGATGATGTCCAGGGGAAGGTAGGTTCCCTCCATCCAGAACGAGACATCATGCGGCGGCGCCGCGACCGGGAACAGCATCCCGTGGCCACGGCCCATGACCTTGCGCAGCATCAGTCCGCGCGCCTGCTCGACCGTCGTCTTAGCGACCTCGACCGTGTACCGGTGCGGTTTGCCCTTGCTCGTCAGCGTCAGCGAGATGGTCGGCAACGGCGGATTGGCGACGAGCGGCTCGTCGGCAACCGATATGGTTGCCCATCCCATCGCCACGACCACCAGTGCGGCCCGTCTCCATCCCATCATGTCGCCTTCGCGCCTCAGACTGTCCGCACCTGCGTACCAACTTCGAGCGCGACCGCAAGCGGGCCCTTGTGTCCCTCCGCAACGCGCGCCCGCAGCAATTGCCCGGGATCGAGTTCGGACAAACCTGCGCGCCGAACCGTCTCCATATGCACGAAGATATCCTGATCGACGCCACCGCGAACGACGAAGCCATAACCCTTGAGCCGATTGAACCACTTGACCGTCACAGGCTCGAACGGGCCAGCCTCCTCCAGCAAGCGGTCGGGATCGGCGCGGCCGGCGGCGCGAAGCACGGCAAGTTCCGGGTCCGGTCCCACCGCCGTCGACAGGTCGAGATCGATAATCGTCCGGACCTGCCGCCCGCGCGGCCGCTGCACGGTATCGCACGTCAAGCGCGCGCCCTCCGGGAGCGTCCGTCGCGCGACATCGCGCAATACCGAGAAATGGATCAGCACATCCCCGCCGCCGTCATCGGCGACAAGGAAGCCATAGCCGCGCACGGCGTCAAACCATTTGACGGAACCCGATAGACGGACGATCGGTTCGGTTGCGTCCGGGTCGGCCACCATGTCTGCCGCTACCGACACAACCGCAGGCTCGAGCACGCGGCATCCCCCAATGCAAGCATTATCCTCCGTTCATATCACGCCGCAACGATTGGGGGAATGGATGTTGCGGCACGTTAATGAATCATCTGTGCCGCCGGGTCGCCGTGACGTGCTAGGATCGATTGACCGGAGTGGAACGAGGCGATGCGGACGTGGAGCTGACTGGAGAGAGCCTGATTGCCGCGCCGCGCTCGGCGGTCTGGGCGGCGCTGAACGACCCCGACGTCCTCGCGCGCTGTATCGATGGGATCGAGACGCTGACCCGCGCGACCGGTGCCGACGATCACGTGCGCTTTGAAGGTCGCATGAACGCAAGGGTCGGCCCGGTGCGAGCGAGCTTTGCCGGGGGCGTAACGCTCACGGAAGTCGATGCTCCGAACCGCTATGTGCTGATCGGCGAGGGAAAGGGCGGCGTCGCTGGCTTCGCCAAAGGCACGGCGACCGTGACCCTGGTCGACATCGAAATCGACGGGCGGCCAGGCACACGCCTTGGCTATACCGTCGTCTCGACTGTCGGCGGCAAACTGGCGCAGCTCGGTGCCCGGCTGATCGAGGGCACGGCACGCGGCTATGCCGAAGCCTTTTTCGCGCGGCTCCGGGCAGAGGTCGAGGTGCCAGAAAAATCGATGCCGGAAAGGGCGTTACCGCCAGCGGCTGCTGACGGTCTGCCTACAGGCGAACCTGTCAAAGAAGACCATAGTCTGCCGGCGACAGCCGACGTGCCGGCCGATGACGACGTCGCGCGCCGCGGCGGCAGTCAAGCGTCCGGGCTGGCGCCGCTCGCCTGGGCGGGTGCGCTGATTGCCATCGTCCTTGGTATTCTCCTGTGGCAGCTGGCATGACCATCGTCCCGGCAGACGATGCGATCGATGCCGCACGGGCTTGGCGGGCCGCCGGGCACGGCGTGGCTCTGGCGACCGTCGTCCAAACGTGGGGGTCGGCCCCGCGCCGCGTCGGAAGCCAGCTTGCGGTGCGCGACGACGGCGTGTTCGCCGGCTCGGTCAGCGGAGGCTGTGTCGAAGGCGACGTCATCACCGAAGCGCTCGATCTGATGGGCGCTGGCGGCCACCGCCGCCTCGACTATGGCGTCGCGGACGCCACCGCGTGGAACGTCGGGCTCGCCTGCGGGGGGCGCATCGCCATCGTCCTCCAGGCGATCGACGATCGGTGGTTCCCACCGGCACTGCTCGACCGCCTGGCCGACGCACGCCTCACCGGCGAAAGCCTTACCCTGTCGACCGACTTTCAAAGCGGGCTGACGACAGAGGGCCACATCGGCGACTTCGTCCATCGCTATCCGCCGCCGCTGCGGCTGGCGATCGTCGGCGCGGTCCACATTGCGCAAGCCCTCGTGCCGATGGCGCGGCTGATCGGCTATGCGCCGCTAATCGTCGATCCGCGGGGCCTGTTCGGCGGCGGAGCACGGTTCGCCGGTGTCGATATCGACGTCGACTGGCCGGACGACGCGCTGGCCCGCTGGCGCCCGAACGCGGCGAGCGCGGTCGTCGCGCTGACGCACGACCCGAAACTCGATGATGTGGCCTTGGCCGCAGCGCTGCGCTCCGACGCCTTCTATATCGCCGCGTTGGGATCGCGGAAGAACCACGCCGCACGGCGCGGGCGGCTGGCGGACTTGGGATTCGCGCCGGCCGATCTCGACCGCATCCACGGCCCTGCCGGGCTCGACATCGGTGCCGAAAATCCCGCTGAGATCGCGCTCGCGATCGTGGCACAGATGACGGCGGCGTGGCGCGGAAAGCTGTAGCGTGATCTTCGGCGAGGTTCCGATCGCCGAGGCCGCCGGTACCATCCTTGCCCATTCGGTGCTGGTCGCCGGGCGACGATGGGCCAAGGGCAGGTCGCTTACGGCGCATGATGTCGCCGTGGCGCACAGCGTCGGGATCGCGACGCTTACTGTGGCGCGCTTCGAAGCCGACGATGTCGGCGAGGACGCCGCCGCAGCGGCGTTGGCTGCACGGCTCGCCGGCACGGGCATCGAGGCCCTGGCTCCCGCGCACGGACGCGTTAACCTCGTTGCGCAGGCGGCCGGACTGATCCGTGTCGAGAAAGGCAGCGTCGACGCGATCAACGCCCAGGACGAGCGGCTGACGCTCGGCACGCTTCGCCACCTGACGCGCGTTGCCGCGGGCGAGATCGTGGCAACGGTGAAGGTCATTCCCTTCGCCGTGCCACAAGCGGTGCTCGCCGCGGCAGCGGCGACAGCGGTGCCGCTGACGATCGCGTCATTCCGGCAGTTTCACTTCGTTCTCGTCCAGTCGGTGCTGCCCGGCACACCCGCAAAGCTACTCGCGCGAACCGAAGCGGTGACGCGGGCTCGTATCGAGCGGCTGGGCAGCAGCCTTGATCCTCCCATCACCTGCGATCATGCGATCGAGGCCGTTGCCCAGGTGATGCGAACCGCGCCCGACGACGCCGTTCTTCTCATCGCCGGCGCGTCAGCCACGGCGGATCGGCGCGACATCATCCCGGCGGCGATCATCGCGGCGGGCGGCCGAGTCGAGCGGCTGGGAATGCCGGTCGATCCAGGTAACCTGCTCTGCCTCGGCGAGCTCGGCGGACGTCCGGTGATCGGCCTTCCCGGCTGCGCCCGCAGCCCGAAGCGCAACGGCTTCGACTGGGTGCTGGAGCGGATCATCGCCGGGGTCGCCGTGACCAGCGCCGACATCGCCGCCATGGGCAGCGGCGGCCTGCTGCCGGATACCGACCGGCCGCAGCCACGCCGACCCCAGGGTGTCGGTGTCGTGGTCCTCGCCGCCGGCCGCTCGAGCCGAATGGGCGTGGAGCACAAGCTTCTCGCCGATTTGAACGGCGCTCCGGTCATTGCCCGCACGCTTGACGCCATCGCCGCCGCCGAACTGCCGGTGCCCGTCGTCGTGGTCGGCCATCGCGCCGAGGCCGTGCAGGCGGCCTTAAGCGGCCGGTCCGCGCACGTCGTCGTTGCGACCGATTATGCCGAAGGGCTCAGCCGCAGCCTGGCGACAGGGCTCGCCGCCGCACCCGCGAGCTGGCAGTCGCTCCTGGTCGTCCTGGGGGATATGCCGCTGGTTTCGCCGGCAACGCTCGCCGCGCTCGCCGCGGCCGCGGCGGACGCCGATGCCGTCATCGTCCCGGTCCACCATGGGCGGCGGGGCAACCCCATCGCGTGGGGTCGCGCCCATTGGCCGCGGCTGATGGCGCTGACCGGCGATCGCGGTGCCCGCGCCCTGCTCGATGCGGTGGATGTCGAGGAACTACCGGTCGACGATCCCGGCATCCTTGCCGACATCGACACGCCTGCGGCGCTGGCGGCCGTCAGGGCAATGTCGCCAGCCAGTCGATGATCGCCGTCGACAAGGCGATGCGGCGGTCGGACCAGCTGTGGTCGGTGGCGAAGTG
>JAFARM010000147.1 GCA_019245455.1 Sphingomonadaceae bacterium
ATATAGGACCACATCATGGGCGTTCAGGCCCGCTTCTCAGGGCTGACCAGCTCGGTCATGCGCACGCCGAAACGATCGCCGACCATCACCACTTCACCGCGGCCGATCAGCGTGCCGTTGACAAGCACGTCGAGCAGTTCGTTGGCTTGCCGGTCGAGCTCGATGACGCTCGTTTCGCCCAGCGCGAGCAATTCGCGCAGCGTCAGCGAGGTCGAGCCGATCTCGACCGTCAGCTTGACGTCGACATCCTGCAGCAGCCGGAAATTTGCCGCGAGGCTCGCATCGACCGGAAATCCGCCCGTCATGTCATTCATTGGAAGTCGCCCCCGAGTGCGGTCGTCGTTTCGTAGGAAATAGCGGTAAGCTTGATCGCGGCCTTGCCGTTCGACGTGCCGACGGTGCCGACGCCGAGCCGGTCGCCGCCGACCATCACCGGCACGTCGCCGCCGACGCTGATCGGGATGACGTCGCCCATCTTCAGTTCCATCAGCATGGCGAGCGGGACCATCGGTTCCGCCAGCACCGAGCGGATCGGGAAACGCACGTCCATCACCGCGCGGGTGAGGCCGGTGCGCCAGGCGGCGTCGGGCGCGGCGCCCTTGCCGACGACCTTGCCGGTCAAGGTCGGCGCGTGCGGCTTCAGGACCGAGACGGGATAGACGATATCGAGCCAGACGGGCTTGGCGGTGCCCGCGGCGATGCCGAAACGCGTGACGACCATCGCGTCCTCGGCATCGACGCCCTGGAGCAGCGCGGGCGATGCCTCGAGGCGGCCGACCTGCAGGTCGACATGCGACAGCGGTTCCCAGGCGCGCTGGACCGGATCGGCGATCATCCGGCCGATCCGCGTGATCGTCGCCTCGGCGGCCGGGGTGAATTCGGTCGGCAGCGGCTGCGGCGCGACGCCCGCGCCGCCGAAGAACAGGTCGAGCAGTTCGAGCGCCCAGCGGCCGTCGAGCACGAGCAGCGCCTGCCCACCCGGGTTCATCGTCAGCGGCAGCCAGCCGGTGAGCCCGTCGGGGCGCTCGGCGCGGTAGTCGGCGAAGCGCTGGACGACGAGCGGCTCGGCCCAGGCGCGCACCTCGCGCCGGAGCAGCGGCTCGAACAGCGCGCGCAGCGCGCGGGCCAGCCGGGCGGACAGATGCTGGAGCGTGTGCAGGTCACCGAACGGATTCAGGTTCTGCATACCCAGGGCGGACGCATGCCGCGCGGGGACGCGCTCGCGCCTCCGCCGATCCTCGTCCCCCCTGGTTGTCGCCCCGTTAACCATGCCCGGTCACTGAACAACGAAATTGGTAAAGTAGACGTTACTGATCCCGCCAAAGCCCTCTTTTTGCTTCAGCGTTTCGTTGATCGCCTTCACGAGCCGGGCCTGGAGGCGCTTCTTGCCGTCGCCGGTGAACACCTCGTCCTCGGTCGTGTCGCCGAGCGCGAGCAGGATCGACGAGCGCACCGCGATCTCGTTGGTCTTCAGATTCTCGATGACGCGATCGTCATAGGGCGTCGAGACCGCGATGCCGACCTGGATGAAGTGGACGCTCTCCTGAAGGTTCGAGGTGAACTCCTTGTCGAGCGCGTAGTAATTGGAGGCATATTTGTCGCCGCCCTCGCCCAGCGGCGCCTTGTGGCCGCCGGTCGCCTCGCCTTCCTTGCCGCCGCCACGCTTCTGGTCGGCCTTGGGGATCAGGTGCGGTTCATCGGCGCTGGGACGGCCGCCGGGCTTCCCGCTGGCCAGCGTAGTGGCGTAAAGGCCGCCCGCCACGCCGCCGCCGATCAGCACGACGCCGCCGAGCCCGATCACGATCCACTTCGTCATGCCGCCCTTTTACGTGGGGGCTGCCTCGTCCGTCTTGTCAGCCATGTTTCATGTCCTCTTCGTCAAGCGAGCCGGCCGGTCGGCGCGGCGGTGGGGGCGTCCTCGGCCGCGCGGGGCGGCTGGACGGGAAGCTGTGGGGCGGGCGTCGGCGCTTGCCGGCCCTGGCGATCCGGGCCAGCGCCGCCGGTGTCGACGCTGGTACCGGCGAGCCGAAGCCCGCGCTGTTCGGCGAGCGCGGTCAGTTGCGGTTGCGCGTCCGCGAGAAGCTGCCGCGTGGCGGGCTCGGCGGCGTGGAAATGAACCGTCGTGCCGCCCGCATCCTGGCGGAGCGTCACGTCGAGCTTGCCGAGCGACGGCGGCGCGAGCCGGATCGACGCGTCATTGGCGTTGGCGGCGTCGCGCAGCTGCTCGATGCGGTCGATCATCTGCCGTGGCCAGTCGTGCTGGCGCGTGTCGAGCGGCGCGCGTGCGACCTCGGGCACCGCCGCGGCGGAGACGGGCGCGCTGGCGGTCGCCGGGGTGAGGACCAGCGAGTCGGGCGCGGAATCTTCCGCATGACGCGTCTTGAGCGGCTCGACCACCGCCGGCTTGCCGGCGACGATGGCGGCGAGCGTCGCGCCGGTGACGGGCTGGCTGGGCGCGGTCGGCGCGAGGTCGACGGTCGGCGCGGGCGTGGGTGCGCGCGCCGCGAGGAGCTGCGCGGT
>JAFARM010000158.1 GCA_019245455.1 Sphingomonadaceae bacterium
GTTTTCGGGCGGCACCGGCTATGGCGCCGGCACCGGATGGACAGTCTACGCGCCGCTCTCGACGTCGGGATCGACCGGGCCGGCCGTCGACATGGTGATCTTCTCGCTCCACCTGGCGGGCGCCTCCTCGATCCTGGGCGCGATCAACTTCATCACCACCATCTTCAACATGCGCGCGCCGGGCATGACGCTGCACAAGATGCCACTGTTCGCGTGGTCGGTGCTGGTGACCGCATTCCTGCTCCTCCTGTCGTTGCCGGTGCTCGCCGGCGCCATCACCATGCTGCTGACAGACCGCAACTTCGGCACCGCCTTCTTCGACCCTTCGAAGGGCGGCGATCCGATCCTGTTCCAGCATCTGTTCTGGTTTTTCGGGCATCCGGAGGTCTACATCCTCATCCTGCCGGGCTTCGGCATGATCAGCCAGATCGTCTCCACCTTCAGCCGCAAGCCGGTGTTCGGCTATCTCGGCATGGCCTATGCGATGTGCGCGATCGGGCTGATCGGCTTCATCGTCTGGGCGCACCATATGTTCACCAGCGGCCTCGACGTGAACACCAAGATGTACTTCACGGCCGCGACGATGATCATCGCGGTGCCGACCGGCATCAAGATCTTCAGCTGGATCGCGACGATGTGGGGCGGGTCCTTGAGCTTCGAGACGCCGATGCTGTGGGCGATCGGCTTCATCGTCATGTTCACCGTCGGCGGCGTCACCGGCGTCCTGCTGTCGAACGCCGGCATCGACACCTATATGCACAACACCTACTACGTCGTCGCCCACTTCCACTATGTGCTGTCGCTGGGCGCGGTGTTCGCGATCTTCGCCGGCTTCTACTACTGGTTCGGCAAGATGACGGGCCGCGCCTACAACGAGGTGCTGGGCAAGCTCCATTTCTGGGTGTTCTTCATCGGCGTCAACATCCTGTTCTTCCCGCAGCACTTCCTCGGGCAGCAGGGAATGCCGCGGCGCATCCCCGACTATCCGGTGCAGTTCGAGCACTACAACTATATCTCGAGCATCGGCTATGCGATCATGGCGGTCGGTATGGTGTTCTTCTTCGTCAACGTGATCTGGTCGCTGTTCGCCGGCCGCCGCGTCGAGGGGAACTACTGGGGCGAGGGCGCGACGACGCTCGAGTGGACGCTGCCGTCGCCGCCGCCGTTCCACCAGTTCGAGACGCTGCCGGTCATCAAGTAGATGGCGAGCGCCGCCCCTGTTGCTGCCGCCGGGACGGGCGGCAGCCGCGCTCCCGCCGTCGCCGCGCCGCCGGGGGTCAGCTTCGCCCGGTCTGTTGCGGCTCCGCCGGGGGTCAGCTTCGCCGACTGGCGGGATTATGTTGCGCTGCTGAAGCCGCGGGTGATGAGCCTCGTCGTCTTCTCGGCGGCGTGCGCGCTGTTCACCGCGCCGGGCCACGTCCATCCGTTTACCGGCTTCGTCGCCATCCTGTGCGTGGCGGTCGGGGCAGGGGCGGCGGGTGCGCTCAATATGTGGTACGAAGCCGACATCGATGCAGTGATGAAGCGCACGGCCGGGCGGCCGCTGCCGTCAGGCCGCATCGCACCGCACGAGGCGCTGGCCTTCGGCGTCGCGCTCGCGGTCGGGTCGGTCGTCGTTATGGGGCTCGGCGTCGGCTGGCTGGCCGCGGCGATCCTGGCGGCGTCGATCCTGTTCTACGCCGTCGTCTATACCGCCTGGCTCAAGCGACGGACGCCGCAGAACATCGTCATCGGCGGCGCGGCCGGGGCCTTCCCGCCGCTGATCGGCTGGGCGGCGGTGACGGGCGACGTGACAGCGCTGCCGTGGCTGATGTTCGCCATCATCTTCCTGTGGACCCCGCCGCACTTCTGGAGCCTGGCGCTGTTCATGGAGGCGGACTACGCCAAGGCCGGTGTGCCGATGCTGCCGGTGGTCGCCGGTGAGGCGGCGACGCGGCGGCAGATCCTCGCCTATACGCTGGTTTTGATCCCGGTGACGCTGCTGCCGTGGGCGCTGGGGCTGACGGGCTGGCTGTACGGCGCGGTCGCTGTCGCGACGGGCGCGGTGTTCGTCGCGCGCGCGGCAGCGGTGTGGCGCAACACGGCGACCGTGGCGGCCGCCATGGGCCCGGAGAAGGCGCTGTTCCGC
>JAFARM010000280.1 GCA_019245455.1 Sphingomonadaceae bacterium
CTGCCCGGCGCGCTCGGGCGCGATCAGGCCCTGGTCCTCGTAGAAGCGGATCGCCCGCGGCGTGACGTTGAAGCTGGTCGACAGCTCGGTGATGGTGAACGTCTCCGCCCCGCACGGCGGCGGCGGCACGGCGACATGGGCGAACGCGGGGGACTCCTCGAGCATGAGCGCGGATTTAGTTGACGTTAGCGTCAGGGGCAAGCGACCCGTCCGCCGCCACGGCGCGGTAGAAGCACGTCTGCTCGCCCGTGTGGCACGCCGGGCCCGCCGGCCGAACCTTCAGCCACAGCGCGTCCTGGTCGCAGTCGATGCGGAGTTCGACCACGGCCTGCGTGTTGCCGCTCGTCGCGCCCTTGTGCCAGACCTCGCCGCGCGACCGGCTCCAGTAATGCGCCTCGCCCGTCGCCAGCGTCGCGGCGAGCGCGGTCGCGTTCATGTGGGCGACCATCAGCACCTCGCCGGTGGCCGCGTCGGTCGCCACCGCCTGGATCAGGCCGCGCTCGTCCCACTTCGGATCGAGGAAGGTTCCCGTCTCGCGGGCCGGGTCGCTCAAAAAACCGCTCCTGTTGCGTTTTCGTGACATTGGCGGGGGAGACACATCGTGCACCGGCCCCTATATGGCGCGCAAGATGCCGCGCCGGGGGTTCCCGATGGACGACTTTACGACCAACCCGTTCGACGACGACCATCTCCACGAGGAGTGCGGCGTCATCGGCGTCTACGGCGCGCAGGGGGCGGCGGCACTGTGCGCGCTCGGGCTGCACGCGCTCCAGCACCGGGGCCAAGAGGCGGCGGGCATCACCAGCTTCGACGGGCACGACTTCCACACCCACCGCGCGATGGGCCATGTCGCCGGCAACTTCGACTCGGACGAGGTGATGAGCCGCCTGAAGGGCGACGTCGCTATCGGCCACAACCGCTACGCGACGACCGGCGAGACGGCGCTCCGGAACGTGCAGCCCCTGTTCGCCGAGCTGTCGAGCGGCGGCTTCGCCATCTGCCACAACGGCAACATCTCGAACGCAGTCAAGCTGCGCCGCGAGCTCGTCCGCCGCGGCTCGATCTTCCAGTCGACGAGCGACACCGAGGTCATCATCCATCTCGTCGCCACCAGCACCTACCGCACGCTGCTCGACAAGTTCATCGACGCCTTGAAGCAGGTCGAGGGTGCCTACTCGCTCCTCTGCCTGACGGGCGAGGGGATGATCGCCTGCCGCGATCCGCTTGGCGTTCGGCCGCTGGTGCTCGGGCGACTCAATGACAGCTATATTCTGGCGTCGGAGACGGTGGCTCTCGATGTCGTCGGCGCGACCTTCCTGCGCTCGGTCGAGCCGGGCGAGCTGATCGTCATCACCAAGCGCGGACTGCGCTCGCTCCGCCCCTTCGGCGTCGTCCGCCCCCGCCCGTGCATCTTCGAGCACGTCTATTTCAGCCGCCCCGACTCGGTCGTCGACGGGTCGAGCGTGTACCAGGCGCGCAAGAACATCGGCGTCGAGCTGGCGCGCGAATCGCCCGTCGCCGCCGACATGGTCGTGCCGGTGCCCGACAGCGGTACGCCCGCCGCGATCGGCTTCGCCCAGGCCGCCGGCATCCCCTTCGAGCTCGGCATCATCCGCAGCCACTATGTCGGGCGGACGTTCATCCAGCCGGGCGACCAGATCCGAAACCTCGGCGTCAAGCTCAAGCACAATGCCAACCGCGCGCTGATCGGCGGCAAGAAGATCGTCCTGATCGACGACTCGATCGTCCGTGGCACGACCAGCCTGAAAATCGTGCAGATGCTGCGCGATGCGGGCGCGGAGGAGGTGCATATGCGCATCGCTTCACCCCCGACGCGCCACAGCTGCTACTACGGCGTCGACACGCCCGAGCGGTCGAAGCTGCTGGCCGCCAACATGGATGTCGAGCGGATGCGCGAGTACATCAAGGTCGACAGCCTCGCCTTCCTGTCGATCGACGGCCTCTACCGCGCGCTGGGCGAGGCGGTTCGCGACGACGCCGCGCCGCAGCACTGCGATGCCTGCTTCACCGGCGACTACCCGACCCGGCTGACCGACCAGGAGGAGGTCGAGACGCCCGACCAGCTGACGATGCTGGCCGAACGGATGATGTGACCTCACTCCCCTCCCGCTTGCGGGAGGGGCTTGGGGGTGGGCAGTCGCGTCGCACGCGCGAGCCGGCTATGCTGATTGCCCTTCCCACCCCCGACCCCTCCCGCAAGCGGGAGGGGAGAAAGTAAGCATGGACCTCTCCGGAAAACTCGCCCTCGTCACCGGGGCCTCGCGCGGCATCGGTGCCGCCACGGCCGAGGCGCTCGCCGCCGCCGGCGCGCACGTCATCGTCACCGCGCGTACCGAGGCCGGGCTGATCGAGCTCGACGACCGCATTGCCGCCACGGCCGACGCGGCGCGGCAGGCGGGCACCCCCGCCGGCGCGGCGACGATCGCCCCCTTCGACCTCGCCGACGGCGAGGCGATCGACCGACTGGCGAGTGCGGTGGCGCAGCGGTGGGGCAAGCTCGACATCCTCGTCCTCAACGCCTCCACGCTCGGCACGCTGACCCCGGTGCCGCACGTCGACCCCAAGGAGTTCGACCGCGTCGTCGCGCTCAACCTGACCGCCAACTGGCGGCTGATCCGCGCCTTCGACCCGCTGCTCCGCGCCAGCGAGGCCGGGCGGCTGATCGCGCTGTCGAGCTCGGTCGCCGTCACCCCGCGCGCCTATTGGGGCACCTATGCCGCGACCAAGGCGGCGCTCGACAATCTCGTCCTGACCTATGGCGAGGAGGTGCGGAACATCACGCCGGTGCGGGTGGCGGTGGTCGACCCCGGCGCGACCGCGACGGCGATGCGCGCGCGGGCCTTTCCGGGCGAGGACGCGGCGACGCTGAAGCCCCCGGCGGCTGTCGCCGACGCGATCGTCGCGCTGCTGAGCGAGGACTGGCCGGCAGGGTTGCGCCGACGAATCTGAGCCGCCGCGCGATGCCTAGGCGGCGAGCTTCTGCCGCTTGGCCTTGGTCAGCTTCTTGACGATCATGTCGCGCTTCAGCTTCGACAAATGATCGAAGAACAGCACGCCCTCGAGGTGGTCCATCTCGTGCTGGAGGCAGGTCGCCATCAGCCCGTCGAACGCCTCCTCGCGGGCGCTCCCGTCATAGTCGAGCCACCTCGCCCGGATGCGTGCGGGGCGCTGCACGTCGCCGAACAGCTCCGGGACCGACAGGCAGCCCTCGTTGTAGCTGGCGAGCTCGTCCGACGCCCAGACGATCTCCGGGTTGATGAAATAGTGCGGCTCGCGGACCTCGACCGGCTCGGCGCCCTCCTCGGCGGGCTCGTCGCGGCGCTGGAGGTCGATGACGAGGACGCGCTTGGGCACGCCGACCTGGATCGCGGCGAGCCCGATGCCCGGCGCGTCGTACATCGTCTCGAGCATATCGTCCATCAATCGGCGAAGGTCGTCGTCGACCCCGGCAACCGGCGCGGAGACGACGCGCAGCCGCGGGTCGGGAGCCTCGATGATCGGAAGGATGGCCATGTATTGGAGATAGGATCGTGCCCGGCGGGGGTCAATCGCCCTCTCCTCGCCGCTGGGGCGGGGCGGGGCGGGGCCGGCCCTCCCCTCCCGCAAGCGGGAGGGGAGTCAGGCGACCGGCCGCCGCGCCCGCAAGGCCTGGGCCAGCGTACCCTCGTCGAGGTAGTCGAGCTCGCCGCCGACCGGTACCCCGTGGGCCAGCTGCGTCACCCGCACCGGCAGGCCGGCCAGGCGGTCGGCGACGTAGTGCATCGTCGTCTGCCCCTCGAGCGTCACGTTCATCGCCAGCACCACCTCGTCGATGCCGCCCGCCGCCACGCGGCCGACCAGCGCATCGATGCTGAGGTCCTCCGGCCGCACCCCGTCGAGCGCGCTTAGCCGCCCGCCGAGCACATGGTAGCGCCCCGGGAACAGCCGCGCCCGGTCGAGCGCCCAAAGGTCGGCGACCTCCTCGACGACGCATAAGGAGGCGGCGTCGCGGCGCGGGTCGGTGCAGATGGCGCAGGGGCTGGCGGTGTCGACATTGCCGCACAGCTCGCACGTCGCCAGCCGCGCGGCCACCGTCTGCAGCGCGGCGATCAGCGGCGTCAGTGCCGTCTCGCGCCGCTTCAACAGGTGCAGCACCGCCCGCCGCGCCGACCGAGGCCCAAGGCCGGGCAGGCGGGCGAGCGCCTGCGTCAGGGCATCGATTTCGGGGGAGGCCATCGGCTAAGGATATGGCCCGCCGCCGGACCGCACTCAAGAGGACCCGCCCTGCCCCTCCGCTGCCTCGACGATGCCGGCCGCAGCCTCGACGCCTCACGGCTGAGCGCGGCCGAATGGGCGGCGCTCAGCGCGGCGAACCGCGAGCAGCGGCACCTGCGGGCGCTGTGCTGCG
>JAFARM010000322.1 GCA_019245455.1 Sphingomonadaceae bacterium
AGGCTGCGGCCCAAGTCGACGAGCAGGCGCTGCTGCTCGGGCGTCTCGGCGCGCTCGACAAGGGCCTTCATGAACAGCGTCTGGCGGCCGCGGTCGCCGATCTCGCCGAGGTCGCGGACGATGCGGACCAGCTCGTCGCCCTCGAAGGTGGCGCGGGCGGCGGGCGTCGCGGCGACCGGCGGGGCAGCGGGGAGGGTCAGCGTCGGGCCGAGATGCTCGGCGGCGAGCTGGCCGTAGTAGTAGTCCGCATGGGTCGCGGCGGCGGCGTAATAGGGGCGCGCGTCCTGCCCGGCGGCCTCGGCGGCGCGGCCCGACCAATATTGCCCGCGCGCCTGGCTGACCGGCGTCTGCGCGGCGTCGGTGACGCGCTCGAAGTGGGTGAGGGCGTCGACCGGCTTGTTCAGGCGGCGCAGCGCGATCCAGCCGGCGAGCCACTCGGTGTCGATCAGCGCCTGCCGCTCGCCGAGGCTGTAGGTGTCGAGCAGGCGGCCGAGCGGGAAGGCGGCGTGGCCGGCGGCGATGCGGTAGGCGAGGTCGTTCTGCCCGTCGCGCATCGCGCCGCGCGCCATCTCGAGCCGCAGCTTGAGCCACGCCTCGGGGTCGGCGACGAGGCCTGGCGCGCCGGCATAGTCGGCGAGCACCTGCCGCGCCGTGACGAGGTCGCCGCGCCGCTTGGCGGCGTTCGCGCGGTCGAAGGCGAGGCCGGCGTCGCCGCGCTGCGCCGGTGTCAGCGCCGCGATCTGGCTGTCGTCGCCGAGCTTCGCCGCCAGCCGCGCCGCGCCCAGCGCCCGCGCGTCGGCTGGGACCAGCGGCAACATCCGCTGCGCCGCGCTCGTCTCGCCGCGCCACAGCAGGCGGTCGAGGCGCGCGGCATGGTCGGCCGGCGTCAGGACGGTGCCGAACTCGCCGAGCAGCTGGACCTCGCTGACCGCATCAAGGCCGCCGGCGGTCCAGGCCGCGCGCGCGTCGGCGGCGGCGAGCGTCGCGTCGCCGCCCGCGCGGCGCGCCTCGGCGAGGCGGAAGCGGGCGTAGGCCGACAGCGGCGGGTAGTCGCGGAAATAGGCGAGCCGCGCCGCCATCGGCACGCTGTCGTCGATCATCCGCTCGGCGCGACGGCGGAGCGTCGTCTCGGCCGGCCAACCGTGGTGCGCGCGGAGGAAGGCGGCGATCTCGGCGAAGGTCGCCGGGCCGTTGTCGCGGCGCAAGCGGTCCCATTGCACGACGGCGTCCATCAGCGGATCCGTCGCCGGGTTGACCTCGGGCGACAGCGGCAGCGTGGAGAAGCGCCCCGCCGCCGTCTCCGCCAGCCGCGCCGTGTAGAGCGCCCGCATCCCCGGCGTCAGCGCCGCCGCCGCCGATCCGGCGAGCATCAGGCCGAGGGCAGCGAAGCGGAGTCTGCTGGACAAGCCGCGCCGGCGGTCCATATCACGCGGGGTACTCATGCCCGCCTGCCTAACCGGGGGCGGGCGGCGGCGGAAGGCGATAATGTTCAAGGGCTCGATCCCGGCGCTGGTGACGCCGTTCACGGACGACGGCGCGGTCGACTGGGCGGCTTTCGAGGCGTTCGTCGACTGGCAGGTGCGCGAGGGGTCGTCGGCGCTCGTGCCGTGCGGGACGACCGGCGAGTCGGCGACGCTGACCATCGCCGAGCACAACGAGGTGGTGTCGGCGTGCGTCCGCGCAGCGGCGGCGACCGCGAGGGCGACGGGCAAGCCCCCTGTTCCCGTGATCGCCGGCTGCGGCTCGAACGACACCGCCTGCGCGCTCGCCCATATGCGCCACGCCGAAGCGGCGGGAGCGGCGGCGGCGCTGGTCGTCGTGCCTTACTACAACAAGCCGAGCCAGGCGGGGCTCTACGCCCACTTCCACCACCTGGCGACGCACAGCGACCTGCCGATCGTCATCTACAACATCCCCGGCCGCTCGGTCGTCGACATGAGCGTCGAGACGATGGCGCGTCTCGCCGAGCTGCCGACGATCGTCGGGGTCAAGGACGCGACCGGTGTCCTTTCGCGCGTGTCGGCGCAGCGGGCGGCGTGCGGAGCGGACTTCTGCCAGCTGTCGGGCAACGACGACATGGCGCTCGGCTTCATGGCGATGGGCGGGGCGGGGTGCATCTCGGTGACGGCGAACGTCGCGCCCAGGCTCTGCGCCGAGTTCCAGGCGGCGTGCGCGCGCGGCGACTATGCCGCGGCGCTGGCGCTGCAGGACCGGCTCTACCCGCTCCACGAGGCGCTGTTCGCCGACGCTTCGCCGGGGCCGGCCAAGTACGCACTGCAGACGCTCGGCCGCATGGGCCCGACGACCCGCCTGCCGATCACCCCGCCGTCCGAGGCGGCGAGAGCGAAGGTCGATGCCGCGCTCGCTCATGCGGGTCTCGCGGGCGGTGCCGAGACGCAGGTCGCGGCCTGATGGCCCGCCCGCCCGTCGCCACCGGCATCAAGGCCAAGATCGTCGCCGAGAACCGCAAGGCGCGCCACGAATATTTCATCGACGAAGTCGTCGAGGCGGGGATCGCGCTCGCCGGGACCGAGGTCAAGGCGCTCAGGACCGGCGAAGGCTCGATCGCCGAGGCCTATGCCGAGCTGAAGGACGGGCAGATGTGGCTGGTCAACGCCAACATCCCCGAGTTCAGCCACGGCAACCGCTTCAACCACGAGCCCAAGCGCCCGCGCAAGCTGCTGCTCCACGCGCGGCAGATCAGCAAGATGAACGGGGCGGTGACGCGCCAGGGCATGACGCTGATCCCGCTGATGATCTACTTCAACGACCGCGGCCGGGCCAAGGTCGAGCTGGCGCTGGCCAAGGGCAAGAAGCTCCACGACAAGCGCGAGACGGAGAAGGCGCGCGACTGGAAACGCGACGCCGCCCGCATCCTGCGCGAGCGGGGTTGACCGTTCCTCAACCGCGGCAGGGAGAAGAGGGCGGGATGGGCGACGGCGCGGCGGCGGGGATTGCGGGCGGCGACTGGCCGGCACCCTTTCCCGTGGCGCGCGCGGCGCGGACCATGGACATCATCGACAACCTGCCGCTCGGCATCGCTGTCCTCGACGATCGCGGCGCGTGCTACCGTACCAATCCCACCTTCACCGAGACGGTGGGACGCGACTGCACCATCGGCGACGGCATCCTCGGCATGGCGGTCGCCGCCGACCGGCCGGCGCTCGCGCGTGCCATTGCCGAGACGCTGGCGTGGACGCACGAGCGGATCGAGTGTCCGCTGCGCCTGATCGCCCGGCCCGACCAGCCGTCGCTCGTCACCGTCGTTCGCGCGCCGCCCGGCTGGGGGTTCGGTGCCCTGCTCGCCGTCCGCGACATCCGCGAGCAGATCCGGCTTGAGCGGCAGGTGGCGATGGCGACCAAGATGCAGGCGGTCGGGCAGCTCGCCGGCGGCGTCGCGCACGACTTCAACAATATCCTGACCGCGGTCCTCGGTCTCTGCCAGCAGCTGCTCGACCGGCATCCCGCCGGCAGCGCCGATCACGACGACCTCGAGCAGATCCGCCAGAATGCGGGCCGCGCCGCCGAGCTCGTCGGCCAGCTGCTCGCCTTCTCGCGTCAGCAGACGCTGCGGCCGCAGCTTATCGCCGTCGCCGACGTCGTCGCTGGGGTGACGCCGCTGCTGCGGCAGATGATCGGCCCCGATGTCGAGCTGGTCGTCGAGACCGCGCGCGACGGCAGCGTCGTCCTGGCCGATCGCGGCCAGCTCGAGCGCGTTCTGACCAACCTGGCGGTCAATGCGCGCGATGCGATGGCGGGTCGCGGCCGGCTGACCATTGCGGCGCGAACCGTTGCCGCGCGCGACGTCGCCGCCCTCGGCCATTCCGTCATGCCGGCGATCGACCTGGTCGCCCGGACGGTCAGCGACACCGGCAGCGGCATCCCGCCCGAGATCGCCGGCAAGATCTTCGAGCCGTTCTTCACCACCAAGCCGCTCGGGCAGGGGACCGGGCTCGGCCTGTCGACCGTCTACGGCATCGTCAAGCAGACCGGCGGCTTCGTCTTTGCCGAGCCGGCGCCCGGCGGCGGCACCTGCTTTGCCGTCTACCTGCCCGCCAGCGGGCCCGCGGCGGCACCGGCACCGATCCCGCAGCCCGACACGCGCCCGGCACTCGGCGGCACGGTCCTCCTCGTCGAGGACGAGCGCTCGGTGCGCATGATCGTGGAGCGCGTTCTCCGTCGTGCCGGCCTCGACGTCCTGAGCGCCAGCGACGGTACGGCGGCGCTCGAACTGCTTGCCGAAAGCCGCGTCGACCTGCTCGTCTCCGATGTCGTCATGCCCGGGATCGACGGCGTCGAGCTGCTCGAGCGTAGCCGCGAGCGTCGCCCCGGTCTGCCGGTCGTGCTGATGTCGGGCTATGCCGAGCCGCCGCAGCGCCGTGCGCTCGACGGGACCGGCGCGGTGTTCCTCGCCAAGCCGTTCGCCGCCGACGATCTGCTCGCCGCGGTTCGGTCGGCGCTTGCCGCCCATGTCCTTGACTCATCGGCGCACGGGCGTATCGATACCCCCCGTTCGACGCGGAGTGACGCCCCATAATGACCGCCGCACCCGCCGCTGCAGCAACCACCGCCACGCGTTCCGTGCTCGTCATCGAGGACGAGGTGCTGATCGCGATGGTGCTCGAGGATATGCTCGACATCCTGGGGCACGTCGTCGTCGGCACGCCGTCGACGCTCGACGAGGCCGAGGCGGCGCTCGCCGCCGGCGGGTTCGACCTCGTCGTCGCCGACGTCAACCTGGGCGCGGAGCCGATCTATCCGTTGGCCGAGCGCATCCTCGACGCCGGCATCCCGCTGATCCTGGCGACGGGGTCGCATCGCGACACGCTGCCGCCGCGCTTCGCCGGTGTGCCGGTGCTGGAAAAGCCGTATGCGCTCGCCGCGATCGAGGCGGCGATGGCGCAAATCGATTAGTTCACCTCTTGTTCTGGGAGAACGAAGGTGGTACGCCGGGGCCTGATCCAGGGAGGACGGCGATGGCGGCGGCACTGAAGGTGGTTGGCGGGGACAAGGCGGGGGACATGGACAAGGCCAAGGCGCTCGAGGCGGCGCTCGCGCAGATCGACCGCGCCTTCGGCAAGGGCTCGGCGATGAAGCTGGGCAGCCGCGCCGCGATGGAGGTCGAGAGCAGCCCGACGGGATCGCTCGGCCTCGACATCGCGCTCGGCATCGGCGGCCTGCCGCGCGGGCGTGTCATCGAGATCTACGGTCCCGAAAGCTCGGGCAAGACGACGCTGGCCTTGCACGCCATCGCCGAGGCGCAGAAGAACGGCGGGACGGCGGCCTTCGTCGATGCCGAGCACGCGCTCGACCCGAGCTATGCCAAGAAGCTCGGCGTCAACATCGACGAGCTGATCGTGTCGCAGCCCGACACCGGCGAGCAGGCGCTCGAGATCGTCGACACGCTGGTCCGTTCGAACGCCATCGACGTGCTGGTGGTCGATTCGGTTGCCGCCCTGGTGCCGCGGGCCGAGATCGAGGGCGAGATGGGCGACAGCCACGTCGGCCTGCAGGCGCGGCTGATGAGCCAGTCGCTCAGGAAGCTGACCGGCTCGATCGCACGGTCGCGCTGCATCGTCATCTTCATCAACCAGCTGCGCATGAAGATCGGCGACATGTACGGAAACCCCGAGACGACGACGGGCGGCAATGCGCTGAAGTTCTATGCGAGCGTCCGCCTCGACATCCGTCGTACCGGCGCGATCAAGGACCGCGACGAGGTCGTCGGCAACACGACGCGGGTCAAGGTCGTCAAGAACAAGGTCTCGCCGCCGTTCAAGCAGGTCGAGTTCGACATCATGTACGGCGAGGGCATCAGCAAGACGGGCGAGATCCTCGATCTCGGCGTCAAGGCCGGCGTCATCGAGAAGTCGGGGGCGTGGTTCAGCTACGACTCGGTCCGCATCGGCCAAGGCCGCGAGAACGCCAAGAAGTTCCTGAAGGAAAACCCCGACGTCCGCGACCGCGTCGAGAAGGCGGTGCGCGACAACGCCGCCGGCCTCGGCGAGACGCTGATGGTGGGCCCCGGCGACGACGACGGCGAGATGTAGAATGATGAACCGCGCGGCAGTCTTCTTCCGCGCGGTTCTGATCGGTCTTGTGTCGATGGCGGCAGCCGTCGCGCCCGAACACTTGAGCGTCGAGTCGATCGGCAACCGTCAGTGGCGATTGACGCTGGTTCAGGACCAGACAACCGACGTCGACGCAGCGCAATCGCTGCTGGCACCCCGAGCCATGGAGCTGTGTGGCAACGATCCGGTTCGCGCGGGCCATTACCGGTTTGAATATAAGGAGGCGGTAACACCGCCTGGACTTTCGAAGGCCGCCCCGGTGATGACGCTCGTGCAGGATATCTCATGCGGTTCGGCCGAGGCGGTTGCGCCGTCAGCCGCTGTCGCGGTTCAAAGAAGCGATGCCGAAGCCACCGACTTCGGACTGGCGATAGCCAAGCGCTACATCGCCGCGCGCGATAGCGGCGACGTGGCGCGCGTCGTTGCCATGGTGTCGCCCGATTCGGGAATTGCCGCCGTGGCGGAACAGCCTGATGGCCGACGCAACCTAGGTAAACCGATCGCTACGCCGCGCTACAAGGTGACACTCTACCGCGATCCGCCGAACGCACCGGGGCCGGGGCTGTATATCGCCGTCGATTTCGCGCTCGCGTACACCTCGGCGCCGGCTGTCTGCGGCTATATCATCATACGCGAGCCGCCGGGAGGAGTGGCAATGGTCACGCGCGAAGAGCGCGGCGTTCTCGATGCGGCGACGGCGCGAAAGATGCGACCTGCCGATATGGCTGCCGTTCGCCAAGAGCTTCTGTGTAACGTGCCGTGATCAACCGCGATGTGCTCTCCAACAATCGGCACGGCACCCAGCTTGAGGTGACAGGGCCGCTCGCCTAAGTCTCCGCCATGCTCACCACCAACGACATTCGCCGCGGCTTCCTCGACTATTTCGGCGCGGCCGGGCACAGGATCGTGCCGTCGGCACCGCTGGTGCCGCAGAACGACCCGACGCTAATGTTCGTCAA
Source organism: Sphingomonadaceae bacterium (assembly GCA_019245455.1). Lineage (GTDB taxonomy): Bacteria > Pseudomonadota > Alphaproteobacteria > Sphingomonadales > Sphingomonadaceae > Polymorphobacter_B. The sequence goes on from JAFARM010000322.1 coordinate 7,031, forward strand.
CGCGGGCATGGTGCCGTTCAAGAACGTCTTCACCGGGCTGGAAACGCGCCCCTACGGCACGGCCGTGTCGGCGCAGAAGTGCGTGCGGGCCGGCGGCAAGCACAACGACCTCGACAATGTCGGCTACACCGCGCGCCACCACACCTTCTTCGAGATGCTGGGCAACTTCAGCTTCGGCCAGTATTTCAAGGCCGAAGCGATCGAGCACGCCTGGACGCTGCTGACCAAGGTCTGGGGTCTCGACCCGGCGCGGCTGACCGTCACCGTCTACCACACCGACGACGAGGCGTTCGACCTGTGGCGGAAGATCGCCGGCCTGCCCGACGACCGCATCATCCGCATCGCCACCAACGACAACTTCTGGTCGATGGGCGACACCGGTCCGTGCGGCCCGTGCAGCGAGATCTTCTTCGACCACGGCCCGCACATCCCCGGCGGCCCGCCGGGCAGCCCCGACGAGGACGGCGACCGCTTCGTCGAGATCTGGAACCTCGTCTTCATGCAGTACGAGCAGGTCGATGCGGGCACCCGCCTCGACCTGCCGCGCCCGTCGATCGACACCGGCATGGGATTGGAGCGCATCGCCGCCGTCCTCCAGGGCGTCCACGACAACTAGGACACCGACACCTTCAAGACGCTGATCGCCGCGTCGGCCGCGCTGACCGCGACGCCCACCGACGGGCCGACGCAGGCGTCGCACCGCATCATCGCCGACCATCTGCGGACCAGCGGCTTCCTCGTCGCCGACGGCGTGCTGCCGGCGAACGAGGGGCGCGGTTATGTCCTCCGCCG
>JAFARM010000101.1 GCA_019245455.1 Sphingomonadaceae bacterium
CGCAGCGGCCTCATCCAGTCCCTGCACGAGGGCCAGGTGGTCGACGGCGTCGTCAAGAACATCACCGATTACGGCGCGTTCGTGGACCTCGGCGGCATCGACGGCCTGCTCCACGTCACCGACATGAGCTACAAGCGTGTCGGCCACCCGAGCGAGGTGCTCAACATCGGCGACACGCTGCGCGTCCAGATCGTCCGCATCAACCGCGAGACGCAGCGCATCAGCCTTGGCATGAAGCAGCTCGAGCAGGATCCGTGGATCACGGCCGCCGCCAAGTACGCGGTCGACAGCCGCCACAAGGGCCGCGTCACCAACATCACCGAATACGGTGCCTTCGTCGAGCTCGAGCCCGGCATCGAGGGCCTGGTCCACGTCTCCGAGATGAGCTGGGTCAAGAAGAACGTCCACCCGGGCAAGATCGTCTCGACCAGCCAGGAGGTCGAGGTCATCGTCCTCGAGGTCGACGAGGAGAAGCGGCGCATCAGCCTCGGCCTCAAGCAGGCGCAGCGCAATCCGTGGGAGGTCTTCGCCGAGGCGCACCCGCCGGGCTCGGTCGTTGAGGGCGAGGTCAAGAACGCGACGGAGTTCGGCCTGTTCGTCGGCCTCGACGGCGACGTCGACGGCATGGTCCACATGAGCGACATCGCCTGGGGCCTGTCGGGCGAGCAGGCGCTCGGCCAGCACCACAAGGGCGAGCGCATCCGCGCCAAGGTGCTCGAGGTCGACGTCGAGAAGGAGCGCATTTCGCTGTCGATCAAGGACCTCGACGACAGCCGCGTCAGCCAGCCGGCGGCGGGTGCCGACGGTGGCCACGACCTCAGGAAGAACCAGATCGTCACCGCGACGGTCGTCGACAACCGCGACGGCGGCATCGAGGTCCAGATCGGCGAGGGCGGACCGACGGCGTTCATCAAGCGGGGCGACCTCAGCCGCGACCGCGACGAGCAGCGCCCCGAGCGCTTCCAGATCGGCCAGAAGGTCGACGCGATGGTCATCGGCTTCGAGCGCGGCAAGAAGCCGATGCTCAGCATCAAGGCGATGCAGATCACCGAGGAGAAGCAGGCGGTCGCCCAGTACGGATCGAGCGACTCGGGCGCGAGCCTGGGCGACATCCTGGGCGCGGCGCTGAACCGGGCGAAGGAAGGCGATAAGGGGTAAGCGCCTCCACCGAGGTGTCATGCTGGCGAAGGCCAGCATCCACGGTCGTGCGTAAAGGCCGGCTTGCCCGCTTGCACCGCCATGGATGCTGGCCTTCCCCAGCATGACGCGGTGATTATCGGGATCGGATGAAAGAAGGCCCGCCGGATCGCTCCGGCGGGCCTTTTCTGTCTGGCTGACCGAATCAGCAGCCGCTGCGGGCGATCGCGCTGCCGGCGATCGCGCCGCCGCCCGCTCCAACGATCGTGCCGAAGCCGCGGTCGTGGCGGCCGCTCAGCCCGTTGCCGATCAGGCCACCAGCGATCGCGCCGATCACCGCGCCCGCGGCACCGTCGCTGCGGCAACGATTGTCGTAGCGGTAGCTCTCGCGATAATAGCCGGGGGCATAATATCCCTCATACGCCGGGACGCCGTAGTAGCCGCCATAGGCCGGCGCATAGGCATAGCCGCCGTAGCCGTAATAGCCGCGCCCGTAATAGGGGTGCCCGTAATAGCCGCGGCCATAGCCACCGTAGTAGCGGTGCTCGTAGCGGTCGTGGTCATAGCCACGGCCATAGCCGTAGCCGCGATCATGGTCGTAGCCGCGGCCGTAATAGCCGTGGTGCCAGTCCTCGGCCGATGCCGCGGCCGGCGCGACGCCGGCTGCCAGCGTCGCCGCCAGGACCGCGGCCGTCATCCACGTGCGTTGCATCGTTCGTCTCCTCACCCGGCCGGAAAGCCCGGCCGATGGGAGCCTTATGCGCCGAGTCGGATGCGCCGAGCCTTAACGCTTCCGTTACCTGCCGTTCACGCCGCCTTGCGCGCCGCGATCCAGGCGTTCATCCGGGTTTCGAGCAGGTCCATCGGGATCGCCCCCTGTCCGAGCACGGCGTCGTGGAAGGCGCGCCGGTCGAACTTCGGCCCCAGCTCGGCCTCGGCGCGGGTCCGCAGGCGGCGGATGGTCAGCTCGCCGATCTTGTAGGCGAGCGCCTGGCCCGGGTCGGCGATGTAGCGGTTGACCTCGGCGTCGATGTTGGTGGCCGACAGCGCCGTGTTGTCGGCCATGAACTGGACCGCCTGCGCCTTGGTCCAGCCCTGGGCGTGGATGCCGGTGTCGACGACGAGGCGGCAGGCGCGCCACATCTCGTAGGACAGCCGCCCCATCTGCTTCTCGGGCGTGTCGTACAGGCCGATGTCGAGGCCGAGCCGCTCCGAATACAGGCCCCAGCCCTCGACGAAGGCGGTGAAGAAGGTGGCGAACTGGCGGAACGGCGGCAGGTCGAGCTCCTGCTGCAGGCTGATCTGGTTGTGGTGGCCGGGCACCGCCTCGTGCAGCGTCAGCGCCGGCAGCTCGAACAGGGGCCGCTGGTCGAGGTGCGTGGTGTTGACGTAATAGGTGCCGGCGACCCCCGCCGCGGCGCTGCCGTCGTTGTAATAAGCGGTCGTCGTGCCGTCGGCGGTCGCGGCCGGAATCTCGCGCACGGTATAGGGCAGGCGCGGCAGGTGGCCGAACAGCTTCGGCATCTGCCCGTCGATGGTCTTGGCGGTCAGCGCCGCTTCGGTCATCAGCTCGTGCGGGCTGTGCGCGTAATATTTCGGGTCGGTCCGCAGCATGGCGATATACGCCGCCCGGTCGCCCTTGAAGCCGGTTGAGGCGACGAGCGCGTCCATCTCGGCGCGGATACGCGCGACCTCCGACAGGCCGAGGTCGTGGATCTGCGCTGGGGTCAGGGTCGTCGTCGTCTGCTCGCGGACCTTGAAGGCATAATAGGCCTGGCCGTCGGGCAGCGCCGAGGCGCCGATCGTCGCCCGGCACTTGTATTCGCGCGTGTAGAAGTCGGCGTAGCTGCGGTACGTCGGATTGATCTTGTCGCGGATGGTCGCCGCCGCGCGCGCCTGCAGCGCCGCCCAGTCGGCGGGCGCGATCGTCGCCGGCTTCGGCCCGGCGAAGGGGGCGTAGAAGCGCGACTGCAGCGGCTCCTTGATCTCGCCGGTGATGGTGCCGGCGAAGCCGTCGAGGACGATGCACGGCAGGACGTTGCCGTGCGCGACCGCCTGGCGCGTGATCGCCATCGACGTCGCGGCGAAGGCCGGGACCTTGTCGAGGCGGGCGAGGTACGAGTCGTAGTCGGCGCGGGTGAAGAAGGGCAGCGACAGGGCCAAGTCGGCGAAATAGGTGTGCCAGCCGGCGCGGTTGGAGAACTCGATCTCGCGTTCGGAGAAGCGGTTGGCCTCGATCTGGGTCGTCAGGCTGCGGCGGAGAATGGCGACGTTGGTGCGGTCGGCCTCGGTCAGCCCGGCGGCGGGCAGCGCGTCGAGCCGCTTGACGAAGCCCGCCGCCTCGGCCGCCTGCCGGTCCTGCGCCGCCAGGCTGTTGTCGTCGAGCTCGGCATCATAGGTGTGGACGCCGACGCGGGTGGCGAGCAGCGGGCTGTTCTTCAGCGTCCACGCCCAGTGGTCGGCAAGGATCGCGCTGAGATCGTCGTGCGGCGTCGCCGTGGCGGGTGCGGCGAGCGCGAGGCCGGCGGCGGCGAGCAGGCAGGCGAAGCGGCGCATCGTGATCCCCCGATTGTCGTTGCCCGACGCTAGCGCGCGCCGGCGGGCCGCGCTAGACTTGGCGGCACGAGGGGGAACTGAGGGCGACCGTGGCCGTCCATCGCGGGCCGACGCGTCTCGAGCGGCTGCTGCCCGACCGG
>JAFARM010000012.1 GCA_019245455.1 Sphingomonadaceae bacterium
ATGTCGATCTGCGGGTCGGGCGGCCGCGCGCCGGTGAAGTTGATGTTCCCCGTCGAGAGGTCGAAATCCTGGCCGGAGAAGCTGAACGTGCCGTGGACGACCTCCATGCGGCCCACCATCTGCGGCGTCGCCGTCGTGCCGCGGATGCGCAGGTTCGCATTCCATTCGGATTCGAGGCCCATGCCGGAAATGAACATCTGGTTGTCGGCGTGGACGCGCAGGTCGAGCTTCCAGGTGCTCGGCACCTCCTCCGCCTGCTCCTCGGCCTGGGCGAGCGTGGGCAGCGGCTGACCCTTGCGGCGCACGCCCTGCAGCTCGATCACCTCCGCCGCGCCCTGGCGGACGATCTGGTAGCGCAGGTTCGCCACCTGGAGGTTGCCGGAGATCAGCGCACCGCTGGTGCGGTTGTTGGTGATGGCGAGGTCGCCCGAGACGGTGGCGGCGAGATTGTCGCTGCGCGCCAGCTGCGCATTCTGCATGCGCATGCGGATGTCGATCGGATAACCGGACTCCGCTGCGAAGCCGACCGTCCCCTGGCCGCTGATCGTGCCCTTGCCGGCATGGCCGGACAGCTGCTCGATCTGCAGCGTCGAATTGGTGAAGCGGCCCTGGAGCGCGATGCCGGTGATGCGCGTCCCGTAATGCTCGTCGACGAAGGTGAGGTTGTTGGCGCGGACGATGCCGTTGAGCTGCGGATTGCCCAGCCGGCCGCTGAAATCGGCGGCGACGCCGATCGGGCCGGACAATTGCTGGTTGGCGAGGCCGGCGAGCGAGGACAGCACTTCGCCCGGGCCGTTATACCGGATGCCGCCGGAGAGCGGGGCGGCGGTCAGCCGGCTCATCCAGCTGCCCGCTGAGCTATTGGCGGCGCCGACCGGCTGCAGCCGCACCTGCGCCCGGCCGATGACGGTGCCGCTGCTGCGGATCACCGCGTCGAGCGCGCCGCCCGCCGGCTGCAGCGTGCCGAGCAGCGACAGGTCGACCGGCGGCGTGCGGGTGGCGACGCCGGTGCGGGTGAAGCCGGCGATGTTGAGCCGGGCCTCGGCGCGCGGGAAGGCGGCGCCGGCCGGCGCGGCGAAATCGAGGCTGCCGGTGGCCTTGCCGCCGATGCCGAGCGTCGGCGAGACGACGTTGAGGATCGAAAGGTCGAGCCCCTCCATCCGCGACTGGACCTCGTAGCCGCCGGGTCCGTAGCGGCCGGCGAGGAGGACGTTACCCTGCTGCAGCACTACTTGCGTCGGCGTCAGCACCCAGGTGCTGCCGGCGCGCTGGATCAGCGCCGGCTGGGCGAGGTGGAAGGGGATATTGTCGACACTCCCCTGCATCGCGGCGCGGACCAGGTCGGGCGTCAGCGCGGCGTTGACGCCGACGCTGAACGGAACCCCGCTTGTTCCCTGCGCGAAGATCTGGGCGGTGCCGCGTCCGCTCTGATAGTTCGCCCGCACCCGCGCCTCGGCGATGGAGAAGCTGCTGGTTCGGACGCCGGCAAGCTGGACGTCGCCGACGATCTGCGGCGCGTTCGGATAGAGGATGATCGTCGCCTGGACGAGCCCGCGCTGGATCAGGATCGGGTTCGCGCCCGGGATTCGCGCCCCGTTGGCGGTCGCATTGATATCGGCGCGCTGGTAGCGGCCGGCCGCCGACAGCCGCACGACGCCGTTCAGCCCGGAGCCGGTCATGGTCAGCGTGCCGGCGAACGGGCCCGCCCGCGTCTGCACGACCCGGCCCGCGAAGGTCATGCCGGCGACGGTCAGCCGGCTGATGTCGAACGTCGTCAAGCCGCGGCCGGCGAGGATGGTGAGATCGGCGGCGAACGGCCCGTAATCGGATTGGCCGGTGGCGTGGATGACGTAGCCCGCGGCGGTCGAGCGCACCGTCGCGCTGACGTTGCGCAGGCCGAGGCCGAAGCCGGGATTGGCGGCGCGGAGCTGGACGTTCGGCCGCGTCGCGGTGCCGGTGACGATCACCGCCAGCACGCCGTAGGAGCGCGAGACGCCGGCGCCGCGGAAGTTTATCGCGCCGGTGCCGAGCGTGTAGGTGCCGCTGCCCGAGGTGACGCGAAGGCCCGGCGAGCTCAGCCTCAAATTGGCGACGTGGACGATCCCGTTCGGATCCATCACCACGTCGGCGGTCGCCGTGGCATTGCCTTCCAGGACGCCGCGGGCCGAGGCATTGTCGATCCGCCGCGTCTTCACCGCGACCCGGCCGCGGATACCGAAGCCCCTGCCGGCGGTGACGACCTTCACGTTGGTGGTGATGTCGAGCAGG
>JAFARM010000133.1 GCA_019245455.1 Sphingomonadaceae bacterium
GACTCGACGCGCTGGACCGAAGGCTATTGGAAGCGCTGGCGCGGCGCCTGGGCCTATACCCAGGGCGATTTCGCGATCGCGCACGAGGACGATTCGTTCTCGCTCCACGGGCGCAGCGACGATGTCATCAACGTCTCGGGCCACCGGATGGGGACCGAGGAGATCGAAGGCGCGGTGCTGCGCGACAAGGCGCTCGATCCCGATTCGCCGGTCGGCAACGTGCTGGTGGTCGGCGCGCCGCACCGCGAGAAGGGGCTGACCCCGCTCGCCTTCGTCGTCCCCGCCAAGGGCCGCAAGCTGAGCCAGGACGACCGCCGCCGCCTGACCGACCTGGTGCGGACCGAGAAGGGCGCGGTCGCCGTGCCGCAGGACTTCATCGAGGTCGCCGAGTTCCCCGAGACGCGCAGCGGCAAGTACGTCCGCCGCATGGTCCGCACGCTGGTCGAGGGCGGCGAGCTGGGCGACACCTCGACGCTGCGCAATCCCGCCAGCTTGGACGCGCTCAAGACCGCGATCGACGCGTGGCAGCGGCGGCAGCGGATGAGCGACGAGCAGCAGCTGTTCGACCGCTACCGCTACTTCCGCATCCAGTACAACACGGTCGCGCCGGGCAAGAAGGTGGCGACGGTGTTCGTCACCAACCCGCCGGTCAACGCGCTCAACGAACGCGCGCTCGATGAGCTCAACATCGTCGTCGACCACCTGTCGCGCCGTGACGACGTGATCGCGGTGGTGTTCACCGGCGACGGGACGCAGAGCTTCGTCGCCGGCGCCGACATCCGCCAGTTCCTCGACGAGATCCACACCGTCGAGGAAGCGCGCGTCCTGCCCAACAACGCACAGCTGGCGTTCAACAAGATCGAGGCGATGGCCAAGCCGTGCATTGCCGCGATCCAGGGCGTCGCGCTCGGCGGCGGCATGGAGTTCGCGCTCGCCTGCCACTACCGCATCGCCGAGCCGACGGCGCGGTTTGGCCAGCCGGAGATCCGGCTGCGGCTGATCCCGGGGTACGGCGGGACGCAGCGGCTGCCGCGGTTGCTTGCGGACGCGCGCGGGACCGAAGGCCTGCGTGACGCGCTCGACCTCATCCTCGGCGGCCGGAGCATCGACGCCGAGGCGGCGCTGACGATGGGGGTGATCGACGCCGTGGTGGGGGAGGACACCTCGGCGCTGGAGGCGGCGCACGGGCTTGTACGGACGTTCGCGGCGGGCCCCCTCCGGCGCTTCGCGCCACCTCCCCCCGCGGGGGAGGAGCCAGTTCCTCCCCCACCGGGGGAGGTGTCGGCGCAGCCGACGGAGGGGGCTGCCGAGTCCACCCTCGCCACCGCCTTCGATCGCCGCAAGACGCAGACCGCCGTTTGGGCGACGCCAAGCGACGCCGACCTCGACGCCGACCTCGCCGACGCCTTCGTCCATCGCATCTGCCGCCAGCTCGAATGGGCCGGCCGGGCCAACGCGCGCGACGCCGCGATTGCCGCCATCCGCACCGGCCTGACGCAGGGCATCGCCGCCGGGCTCGCCGCCGAGCGTGAGGCCTTCGCCGCCGCCGTCGTCGATTCCGCCGGCGGCAAGGCGGGCATCCGCGACTTTCTCGACAAGAAGTCGCCGCCTCTCCCCATCCGCCGCGACGGCGTCTTCGTCGACGGCGAGGATGGCGAGCGTGCCCCGGTGCTTGAGGCGACGAACCAGCTGCTCCCGGTCGGCGCGCCCTTCTTCCCCGGCGTCGACCCGCTGCCGCACTGGCAGTACGCCTTCGGCATCGCCCGCAGCCCCGACACCGGCGAGCCCGGCTTCGGCCCGCCGGCGACGCACGAGAAGCAGCTGATCGTCCCCGTCGACCGACCCGAGCCCAACGACGCCCTCGTCTATATGCTGACCAGCGAGGTCAACTTTAACGATATCTGGGCGTTGACCGGTATCCCGGTCAGCCCCTTCGACGGACACGAGAACGACTACCAGACCACCGGCTCGGGCGGCGTCGGGCTGATCGCGGCGCTGGGGTCCGAGGCACGGGCCGAGGGGCGGCTGAAGGTCGGCGACCTCGTCGCGGTCTATTCGGGGACCAACGACCTGCTGTCGCCGATGGTCGGGCGCGATCCGATGTTCGCCGACTTCGCCATCCAGGGCTATGAAACGCCGACCGGCAGCCACGCCCAGTTTCTGACGGTGCAAGCGCCGCAGCTCCACCATGTGCCGGGCGACCTGACGCTCGAGCAGGCGGGGTCGTACATCCTCAACCTCGGCACGGTCTATCGCGCGCTGTTCACCACGCTCGACATCGCGCCGGGGCGGACGATCTTCGTCGAGGGCGCGGCGACGGGTACCGGCCACGACGCGATGCGGAGCGCGGCCAAGGCGGGGCTGGCGGTGACGGGACTGGTGTCCTCGGCCGAACGCGCAGCCTATGTGGTGAGCGAAGGCGCGGTCGGCGCGATCGACCGGCGCGACCCGCGCTGGGCGGCCGCCTTCACCGCCGTCCGGGAGGACGACGTTGCCGGCTGGGAGGCGGCGGGCGAGCCGATCCTCGACGAATACCGGCGGCTGAACGGCGGCAAGCTCGCCGACTACGCCGTCAGCCATGCCGGCGAGACCGCCTTCCCGCGCTCGTTCCAGCTCTTGGACGAGGGCGGCGTCATCGCCTTCTACGGCGCGTCGTCGGGGTATCACTTCACCTTCGTCGGCAAGAGCGGCAGTGTCGCGCCGCAGGAGGCGCTACGCCGCGCAGGCCTGCGCGCCGGCGAGGCGGTGCTGCTGTTCTACGGCCCGCGCTCGACCGCGCTCGCCGACGAGACGGGGCTGGAGATGATCGAGGCGGCGCGCACCGCCCGCGCCCGCACCGTCGTCGTCACCACCACGGACGGTCAGCGCGAGTTCATCCAGTCGCTCGGCTTCGAGGATGCGGTCGCCGGCGTCGTCAGCCTGGAAGACCTGGCGCGACGGGAGGGTAGGAACTTCGCCTGGCCCGACGCCATGCCGCGCCTGCCCGACGCCAAGGCCGACATCGAGGTCTTCCGCGCCGCCGTCCGCGATTACCAGGACAAGACGCTGAAGCCCTTCGGCGCGGCGGTCGGCAAGCTGCTGCGCTCGCCCGACAACCCGCGCGGCTCGCCCGACCTGGTGTTCGAGCGGGCCGGGCAGGACACGCTTGGCGCGACGTCGGCACTGGTCAAGCCGTTCACCGGCCGCGTCGTCTATGCCGAGGACATGAGCCACAAGCGCTACAGCTTCTACGCGCCGCAGGTGTGGACGCGGCAGCGGCGGATCGTCATGCCGACCGCCGAGATCCGCGGCACGCACCTGTGCAACGCCTACGAAGTCACGCGGATGAACGACATGATCGCCGCGGGCCTGCTCGAAGTC
>JAFARM010000171.1 GCA_019245455.1 Sphingomonadaceae bacterium
CGAGGCCGAGCCGCGCGAGGACGGCAGCCGCCGCACCACGCGCTACGACATCGACATGACCAAGTGCATCTACTGCGGCTTCTGCCATGAGGCGTGCCCGGTCGACGCCATCGTCGAGGGACCGAACCTCGAGTTCTCGACCGAGACGCGCGAGGAACTGATCTACGACAAGGACAAATTGCTGCAGAACGGCGAGCGATGGGAGCGGGTGATCGCCGCCAATCTCGCCGCGGACGCGCCGTGGCGGTGACGCGCGGGCATCATCAGTATCCGAGACCTTTCCAAGCCCGCTCCTTCTGAGCTTGTCGAAGCACGAACAAGGCTCAAAGCGTGCTTCGACAAGCTCAGCATGAGCGGGTTTGGCCAGGTCGAGCGGTACACCGGCGCGCTCACACCGGCAGCACGACGCGGCCGTAGCGGGCCAGCGCGGTGTCGGTGGTGAGCAGGGTCAGCCCCTCGCTCCGCGCTTGGGCGACGAGCAGACGGTTGAACGGATCGGCGTGGAGCAGCGGCAGGTCGGCGACGGCGAACACGTGCGCCGCGGTGACATCGAGCTCCTGATAGCCGGTGTCGAGCAGGGCGCGGCGGAGCGGTGGCGCTTGATAGGGAAAGTCCGGCTTGCCCCGCGCCGACTTGATCACCGCCTCCCACAGTACGACGACGCTGAAGAAAATCGTGTTTGCCGGGTCGTCGATCAGCGTTCGCGCCTTTGCCGACAATAGGTTTGGCGCGAACTTGGCCCTAAGCGCGATCTGCGTGTCGATGAGATAGGTCACGCGGCGTCCGCCTCGCCGTAGAACAGCGCCTCCAGCCTTGCCTGATCGGCCTCGGTCCAGTTGTCGAAGATGGCGAGAAGTTCGTCGCCCTGGCCCTCGAGACCGCCGAGCCGCGATCGGAACGGCTGTCCTTCCCCCTCCGCCACCGGCACCAGCCGCGCCACCGGCTTGCCGGCGCGGGCGATGGTGAGGCTCGCGCCGGCTTCGACCTCGGCAAGCAGGCGCGAGAAGTGGGTCTTGGCCTCGTGGACGTTGAACGTGCGCATCGAACCGGCTCCGCTTAGTCCGCCCAACTTAGTCCGCGGCACCGCGCGGCACAAGGCGCACGCAAAGCCTTGCCCTTGGCGCGCCGCCGCTCTATCCGCGGGCGCAGCATCGGCCCGGCCGGGTCACGACAGGACCGTTTCACCCGTACGCCATGATCGTCGCCGCGCTCGCCTTCTACCTGTTCGCAGGGATCGTCATCGCCGCGGCGACGATGACCATCCTGTCGAAGAACCCGGTGCACTCTGTGCTGTGGCTGATCCTCGCCTTCTTCAACGCCGCCGGGCTGTTCGTCCTGCTGGGGGCCGAGTTCCTGGCGATGATCCTGGCGATCGTCTACGTCGGCGCGGTCGCGGTGCTGTTCCTGTTCGTCGTGATGATGCTCGACGTCGATTTCGCGCGGCTGCGTGCCGGCTTCGCCCGCTATCTGCCGTTTGGGATCAGCCTCGCCGTCGTGCTGCTGGCGGAGCTGCTGCTCGTGCTGGGCAGTGGCGGCGTCCACGTCGCACCCGCGGTGGCGGCGGCCCCGGTGATGCCGGGCATGACCAATATCCAGGCGCTCGGCGCGCTGATCTACACGCGCTATGTCTTCATCTTTCAGGCCGCCGGCATGGTGCTTCTGACGGCGATGATCGGGGCCATCGTCCTGACTCACCGCCAGCGTCCCGGCATCCGCAAGCAGAAGGTCGCCGATCAGATCGCGCGCACGCCGGCGACGTCGATCGCCACCGTCGCCGCACCGGTCGGCGAAGGGGTGACGCTGTGACCGCCGGCGTCGGGTTGGGCGGCTACCTCGCCGTCGGCGCGATCCTGTTCGTCATCGGCGTGCTCGGCATCCTCATCAACCGCAAGAACGTCATCATCATCCTGATGTCGATCGAGCTGATCCTGCTCAGCGTCAACATCAACCTCGTCGCCTTTTCCGCGTTCGCCCATGACCTTGTTGGCCAGATCTTCGCCATGTTCGTGCTGACCGTCGCGGCGGCGGAGGCGGCGATCGGGCTCGCCATCCTCGTCGTCTACTTCCGCAACCGTGGGACGATCACGGTCGACGACATTAACCAGATGAAGGGGTGAGGGGGATGGGTCACATTCTTCCCTCTCCCGCCTGCGGGAGAGGCGACTCGCGCGGCAGCGCGGCGGGTGAAGGTGTACCCGCGGCGTCTAGGCGGCGACCGCAGGCTTCGCGGCGACCGACACCCTCGCTCCGGGCCGCGCCTGACGACGCGTCTCTCGCCCTCCGCAGGCGGGAGAGGGGGCAATGATCCAGCTCCTCGTCTTCCTGCCGCTGGCCGCGGCGCTCGTCGCGGGCCTCGGCAACCGGGCAATCGGCGACGTCGCGGCGAAGTCGGTGACGACGGGCGCGCTGTTCGTCTCGGCGGTGCTCAGCTGGATCGTCTTCGTCCAGACCGGCCTCGGCCACGGCGCGGCGTACACGCTGCCGGTGCTCGACTGGATCAACTCGGGCGACCTGCACGTCGCGTGGAGCTTCAAGATCGACGCGCTGACCAGCGTCATGCTCGTCGTCATCACCACCGTCTCGTCGCTCGTCCACCTCTACAGCTGGGGGTACATGGCCGAGGACCCCGATCAGCCGCGTTTCTTCGCCTACTTGAGCCTGTTCACCTTCGCCATGCTGATGCTGGTGACGGCCGACAACCTCGTCCAGATGTGCTTCGGCTGGGAGGGTGTCGGGCTGGCGAGCTACCTCCTGATCGGCTTCTGGTACTACAAGCCGTCGGCCAACGCGGCGGCGATCAAGGCGTTCGTGGTCAACCGGGTCGGCGACTTCGGCTTCTCGCCCGGCATCTTCGGCACGTTCCTGGTGTTCCGCACGGTCCACCTCGACACCATCCTCGCCGCGGCACCGGGGCTGGCGGGGAGCCACTTCGAGTTCCTGGGCGCGCAGGTCGACACGATGACGTGCCTGTGCCTGCTGCTGCTCGTCGGCGCGATGGGCAAGTCGGCGCAGCTGGGCTTGCACACCTGGCTCCCCGACGCGATGGAGGGGCCGACGCCGGTCAGCGCGCTGATCCATGCCGCGACGATGGTCACGGCTGGCGTGTTCATGGTCTGCCGCCTGTCGCCGATGTTCGAGGCAGCACCCGCGGCGCTGACCGTCGTGACCTATGTCGGCGCGGCGACGGCGCTGTTCGCCGCCACGGTCGCGTGCGTCCAGACCGACATCAAGCGCGTCATCGCCTATTCGACGTGCAGCCAGCTCGGCTATATGTTCTTCGCCGCCGGGTCGGGCGCGTACGGCGCGGCGATGTTCCACCTGTTCACCCACGCCTTCTTCAAGGCGCTGCTGTTCCTGGGCGCGGGTGCAGTCATCCACTCAATGCACCACGAGCAGGATATGCGATATTATGGCGGCTTGCGGAAAAGCCTGCCGCTGACCTTCGCGGCGATGACGATCGGCACGCTGTCGCTGACCGGGTTCTTCTACACGAGCGGCTATTATTCCAAGGACGCCATCATCGAGGCGGCGTTCGCCCGCGGCACGACCCCTGGCGTCGTCGCCGCCATCGTCGGCATCTTCGTCGCATTCTTGACCAGCTTCTATTCGTGGCGGCTGGCTTTCCTGACCTTCTTCGGCGCGCCGCGCTGGGCGGGCAGCGAGCATATCCAGCACGCGGTCCACGACGCGCACGACCATGCCTCGCCGGAAGCCGACGCCGCGCATCCGCACGGAACGGAAGGGACGCATGACAGCGACGGCGAAGCGGCGACGCACGCGCCGGTCCACGCCCAGGCCCCGACCGGCACCGGCGGCTATCACCCGCACGAGAGCCCGTGGACGATGCTGGTGCCGCTGGCCGTGCTCAGCATCGGCGCGCTGTTCGCCGGGTTTGTCTTCCACGGCACCTTCCTCGGCCCCGACGCGGCCGCCTTCTGGCGCGGGTCGGCGTTCGTTCACCGCGACCTCGCCGAGGCGACCGAGCACCTGCCGGCGTGGGTCGTGGCGTCGCCCGCGGTGGCGTTCTTCCTCGGGCTGTTGCTCGCGGTGCAGAACTACCTGCGTGACCTCGACGCGCCGCGACGCTTCGCCGACACGTTCCGCGGCCTGTACGCCTTCCTCGTCCACAAGTGGTACTTTGACGAGCTCTACGGCCTGATCTTCGTCCGCGGCGCGTTCGCCTTCGGCGGGCTGTTCTGGAGCGGCGACCGCAACGTCATCGACCGCTTCGGCCCCGACGGAGTCAGCCGCGTCGTCGCCGGCAGCAGCGGCGTGGCCCGTCGTTTCCAGTCGGGCTATGTCTACAGCTATGCCCTCGTCATGCTGATCGGCGTCGCTGCGGCGACGACGTGGTTTGCCCCGCGGCTGTTCGGTCAGTGATGCGTTCTTATCATCGGAACCGGGTCATGCTGGCGAAGTCCAGAATCCACGGTGGCGCACAGGACCATGGCTCGCGGGCTTGCACGGCCATGGATGCTAGCGTGCGCCAGCATGACGGCGTGAAGGCGGGGGGGGCGTGACGAACCTCCCCCTTCTCTCCGTCCTCGTGCTGCTGCCGGTGATCGCCGCGTTGTGGGTCCTGCTCGCGCCCGGCGGCGAGGACGCGCGCGCGGCCAATGCGCGGGTGACGGCGCTCGTCGTCACCGGGCTTGAATTCGCGCTTGCTGTCGTGCTGTGGCTCAGCTTCGACATCGCCAGCCCGGATTTCCAGTTCGTCGAGCGGGTCGACCTGTTCGCGCCCTTCCTGTCGTGGCACCTCGGCATCGACGGCATCGCGCTGATGCTGATCGTTCTGTCGACCTTCCTCATGCCGCTGTGCATCCTCGCCTCGTGGCAGTCGATCAGCAGGCGCGTGCCCGAGTATATGGCGGCGTTCCTGCTGATGGAGACGCTGATGCTCGGCGTCTTCGCGGCGCAGGATCTGTTTCTGTTCTATTTGTTCTTCGAGGGCGGCCTTATTCCGATGTATCTGATCATCGGCATCTGGGGCGGCGCGCGGCGGATCTACGCGAGCTACAAATTCTTCCTCTACACGCTGCTTGGCTCGGTGCTGATGCTGCTGGCGATGATCTACATGGTCAGCGTCGCGCATACGACCGACATCAGGGCGCTCTTGACCTTCGATTTCGATCCCGCGGTGCAGCCGTGGCTTTGGCTCGCCTTCTTCGCCTCGTTCGCGGTCAAGATGCCGATGTGGCCGGTCCACACCTGGCTGCCCGACGCCCACGTCGAGGCGCCGACGGCGGGGTCGGTGATCCTGGCCGGCGTGCTGCTCAAGCTCGGCGGCTACGGCTTCGTCCGCTTCAGCCTGCCGATGTTCCCTGAGGCCTCGGTCGATCTGGTTTGGCTGGTCGCGGTGTTCTCGGTCGTGGCGGTCGTCTACACCAGCCTCGTCGCGCTCGTGCAGTCCGACATGAAGAAGCTGATCGCCTACTCATCCGTCGCGCACATGGCCTTTGTCACCGCCGGGCTGTTCGTCTTCAACCGGCAGGGGATCGAAGGGAGCATCGTGATGATGCTCAGCCACGGCCTCGTCTCGGGCGCGCTGTTCCTGTGCGTCGGCGTCATCTACGATCGGCTGCACACGCGCGAGATCGCCGCGTACGGCGGGCTGGCGAACACGATGCCGCGCTACGCCCTGTTCTTCCTGATGTTCACCATGGCGTCGATCGGCCTGCCAGGGACGAGCGGCTTCGTCGCCGAGTTCCTCGTCCTGCTCGGCACCTTCTCGGGCTCGACCTGGCTCGCGCTCGGCATGACCACGGGGATCATTCTGGGGGCGGCGTATATGCTTTATCTCTACCGCCGCGTCGTGTTCGGAACGACCGACAAGCCGGACGTGCTGGCGATGCCCGACCTCAGCGGTCGTGAGCTGGCGATTCTGCTGCCGATCGCACTCGCCGTGCTGTGGATGGGCATCTACCCCGAAAGCTTCCTCGCCCCGCTGCGCGCGCCGACGGGTGCGATCCTGGCCCGCCTCCATCCCGTCGCCGCGCCGCCGCAGGTGCCGGTGAAGCCAGGGCGGCCGGTGCTGCCGGGGAGCGCAGGCCGATGATCGCGCTGCAAACTCTGTACGCGTCCGTCCACCTCGCCTCGGTCGAGACGATCCTGGCCGCCGGCGTGCTGGTTCTGCTGATGATCGGTGTCTTCCGCGGCGACCGCAGCCTCGTGCCGCTGACGTGGGGCACCGTGGCGCTGCTGGTGCTCGCCGGCATCCATCTGCCGATCGTGCCCGCCCACGGCGCGACGGCGTTCGGCGGGCTGTACATCGGCGATGCCTTTTCGACCTTCTTCAAGGTCATCATCCTGGCCGGCGCGGCGGTGTCGATGGTGCTGGCGCTGCCCTATCTGCGCGAGGCGGCGACGGGGCGGTTCGAATATCCGATCCTGCTGACGCTGTCGGCGCTCGGGATGTGCCTGATGGTCAGTGCGGGCGACCTGCTGACGCTGTACGTCGGGCTCGAACTGCAGAGCCTCGCCGCCTATGTTCTCGCCGCCTTCCACCGCAACGAGCCACGGTCGAGCGAGGCCGGGCTCAAGTATTTCGTCCTGGGCGCACTGGCGTCGGGCATCCTGCTCTACGGCATCAGCCTGGTCTACGGCTTCACCGGCACGACGAGCTTCACCGCGCTCCACGGCCTCGTCCGCGGCACCGGCCTTGCCGATCTCGGCACGCTGATCGGCCTCGTCTTCATCCTGTCGGGCATCGCCTTCAAGGTTTCCGCGGTGCCGTTCCATATGTGGACGCCCGACGTCTACGAAGGTGCGCCGACGCCGGTCGCCGCCTTCTTTGCGGGTGCGCCGAAGGCCGCGGCGATGGCGATGCTGCTGCGCGTCGCGGTTGGCGCGTTCGGCGGCATGGCGGCGGACTGGCAGCAGATCGTCACCTTTGTTTCGATCGCGTCGATGCTGCTTGGGGCCGTGGGCGCGATCGGGCAGGGGAACGTCAAGCGGCTGCTCGCCTACTCGTCGATCAACAACGTCGGCTTCGCGCTGATCGGCCTGGCGGCGGCGACGCGCGAGGGGCTGACCGGCGTGGTCTTCTACATGGCCGTCTATGTCGTCATGACGCTCGGCAGCTTCCTCGCCGTGCTGGCGATGCGGACCGCCGATGGCCGGCCGGTCGAGACGATGGCGTCGCTCGCCGGCCTGTCGCGGAGCCGGCCGGGGCTGGCGGCGGCGTTCGCGGTATTCATGTTCAGCCTTGCCGGCATCCCGCCGCTGCTCGGCTTCTGGCCGAAGTTCAGCGTCTTCCAGGCGGCGATCGATGCACATCTGTACACGCTGGCGATCGTCGGCGTGCTCGCGAGCGTCGTCAGCGCCTTCTACTATCTCCGCGTGATCATGACGCTGTACTTCGCCGAGCCGGCGCCGGCGTTCGCCCCGGCCGAGAGCCGGACCAACACGGTCCTGCTCGGGGCGGCGGCGATCTTCTGCTCGCCCGTCGGGATGCTGGCGATCACACCGCTCGTCGCTGCCGCCGGCCGCGCGGCCGCGAGCCTGTTGTGAACACCCCCCGCGGGCGAGCGCACCGCTGATCCACCACCTCGCTACCGTCGGCTCGACCAACGATTGGCTGGTCGAGCGGGACGCGGCCGACGGCACCTGGGTCCGCGCCGATACGCAGACCGGTGGCCGCGGCCGGCGCGGGCGGGCGTGGCTGTCGGTTCCGGGCAATCTTTTCGCCAGCGTGCTGACCCGGCCTCAGGCGGGCGAGGGGCCGGCGCAGCAACTGTCGTTCGTCGCCGCTGTCGCCCTCGCCCGCGCGCTCGACCGCTGGGTCGCACCTGAGCGACTGAGCCTCAAGTGGCCGAACGACGTGCTGCTCGACGGCGTCAAGTGCGCCGGCATCCTGCTCGAAGGCCGCGAGCGCGCGACGGTGATCGGCTTCGGCGTCAACCTCGCCGGACACCCTGAGATGACCGAACGCCCGGCGACCTCGCTGCCAGCCGCCGGCATCGCCGCGCCGCCGGCTGCGGACGTATGCGACGCCCTTGCCGCTGCCTTCAACGCCTTCCGCGCGCAGTGGCGTGACCACGGCTTCGCCCCAATCCGCGCGGCTTGGCTCGCCCGTGCCGCCGGCGTCGGTCAACCGATCGAGGCACGCCTCGGCACGCAGACGCTCGTCGGTGTCTTCAGCGGTCTGGGCGACGACGGCGCGCTCCACCTGACCCTTAGCGATGGCACCATCCGCCCGGTTCACGCCGGCGAAGTCTTTGCCTTATAAGGGCCGGGGAGGCGCGCTGATGCTGCTCGCGATCGACGTCGGCAACACCAACATCGTCTTCGCCATCGTCGAACCGGGCGGCGCGATCCGTTGGCGCTGGCGCATCTCCACCGACCGCGATCGCACCGCCGACGAATACGCCGTCTGGCTGCACCAGCTGATGGCGCTGGAGCAGGTCGAGCGCGCCCACATCGACGCGGCGATCATCGCCACCGTCGTGCCACCGACCTTGTTCAACCTGCAGCGCCTGTGCCGGAAGTATTTCAGCGTCGAGCCGCTCGTCGTCGGCGGCGAGGGGGTGCAGACCGGCATCACCATCGCCGTCGACAACCCGCGCGAGGTCGGCGCCGACCGCATCGTCAACGCCGTTGCCGCCCACGCCAGCACGCCGGGCAACCTGATCGTCGTCGATTTCGGCACGGCGACGACGTTCGACGTGGTGATCGATGCCGAAGGCCAAGGCATCTACCGCGGCGGCGCGATCGCGCCGGGTATCAACCTGTCGATGGACGCGCTCTACAGCCACGCCGCCAAGCTGCCTCGCATCGCCGTCGAGCCCCCGCCTGGAACCGGCAGCGCGATCGGCACCAACACCGTCCACGCCATGCAGTCGGGCGTCTTCTGGGGCTATGTCGGCCTCATTGAAGGATTGGTCGCGCGCCTTACATCCGAGATCGGCGGCCCCGTCACCGTGATCGGCACCGGCGGCCTCGCCACGCTCTTCAACCGCCATACTCCGGCCATCCACCGGGTCGATGGCGACCTCACGATCAGCGGGTTGCACCGCATCTACACCCTCAACACGAACGGAGCCTGATGGCACAGAATAGAAAGAACTTCCTTACCCCCGGCGACGAACTGATCTTCCTGCCGCTCGGCGGGTCGGGCGAGATCGGCATGAACGTCAACCTCTACGGCTGCCGCGGCAAGTGGGTCATGGTCGACCTCGGCATGACCTTCGCCGATCCGTCGCTGCCCGGCGTCGAGCTGGTGCTGCCCGACCTCAGCTTCATCGAGGCGCGGCGTGACGACCTGCTCGGCATCGTGCTGACGCACGGGCACGAGGATCATATCGGTGCGATTCCCTATCTCGCCGCCGATCTCGGCGTGCCGCTGTACGCGACGCCGTTCACTGCCGGGCTGATCCGCGGCAAGCTCGCCGAGGAGGGACTGGAGAAGGAGGTCAAGCTCCACGTCGTGCCGATGGGTGGGACGCTGACGCTCGGCGACTTCACCTTCCGCTACGCAGCGATGGCGCACTCGATCCCCGAGGGCAACGGGCTGATCATCGATACGCCGTTCGGCCGCGTCTTCCACACCGGTGACTGGAAGCTCGACGATCAGCCGCAGATGGGCACGCCGTCGACGCCCGACGAGATGCGCGCGATCGGTGATTTTGGCGTGCTGGCGATGGTCGGCGATTCGACCAACGTGTTCAACAGGAACGCCAGCGGCAGCGAAGCCGGCGTCCGCGACGGCCTGCTCGAGGTCGTGCGCGGTCGTACGCACGGCCGCGTCGTCGTGACGACGTTCGCCTCGAACGCGGCGCGGCTTCACACGCTGGGGCAGGTGGCGCTGGCGACGGGGCGGCAGGTGTGCCTCGTCGGCCGGTCGATGGACCGCATCTACAAGGTGGCGAAGGCGACCGGCTATCTCGCCGATTTCCCGCCGCCGGTGCCGTTCGAGGTGGCCGCCAAGCTGCCGCCGGAGAAGCTGCTGATCGCCTGCACCGGCGCACAGGGCGAACCCGCAGCCGCGCTCAGCCGTATCGCCGCCGGGACGCATCCGCACCTGAAGCTCGACCGCGGCGACTGCGTGATCTACTCGTCGAAGGAGATTCCGGGCAACGAACTCGCCATCGGCGCGGTGCAGAACGCATTGGCGACGCGCGGCGTCGACATCGTCACCGAGCGGCAGGCGCACGTCCACGTCTCCGGTCACCCTGGCCGGCCGGAACTGGAGGCGATGTACGGCTGGATCCGGCCGGAGATCGCGATCCCCGTCCACGGCGAGCGCCGTCACATGGAGGCGCACGCCAAGCTGGCGCTGGCCGTCGGCGTGCCGAAGGCGATGGTGCCGGTCAACGGGGCCGCGATCCGCCTCGCGCCGAATGGGCCGAAGGTCATCGGGCATGAGCGCACCGGCCGGCTGGTCCTTGACGGCGACGTCATCCTGCCGGCCGACGGCGCGACGATGAACCAGCGGCGGCGGATCATGCACAACGGCTATCTATCGGCGACGGTCGTGCTGAACGGCGGCGGCAAGCTTGCCGCGCGGCCGGTGATCGCGGTGCAGGGCGTGCCGGTCGAGGAGGACCAGAAGGACTTCATCGCCGAGTGCGCCGAAGCCGCCGAAGCCGCCGCCCGCGACGGCAATCCGCGCGACGAGGAGAAATACGCCGAAGCCATCCGCATCGCCGTCCGCCGCGTCGCCCGCGACTGGACGGGCAAGAAGCCGGTGACCGACGTGCAGGTGGTGCGGGTGTGACCTTGCCGGCCGTCATCCCCGCGAACGCGGGGACCCATCTCCAGAGCTTTGCGCCGTTGCGACGGGTGCGTGCGGTGCGGAACAGACGGCGGGAGCTGGGTCCCCGCTTTCGCGGGGATGACGAGAGGACGATCGGAGTGGGTGCGGCTGTGCGCTCCTTCTTCTCCCTCCCCCCCCGATGCGCAGCATCGGAGAGCGGGGGGGGCCAGGGTGGGGGCGGTGCTGCGAAGGCTGCGGTTGTCCCGCCGGCACCCCGTTCCCCCACCCCGGCCCTCCCCGCTCTCCGGCTTCGCCGGGGGGGGAGGGAGAAAGAAAGGCACGCCCTCGTGCAGGGGAGAGGAAACGGACCTGCCTGCGGGACAGCGGCATGAAACCCCTCTCCGCGCTCGTCATCTACATCCTGTTCTGGATGGTGACGCTGTTCGCCGTCCTGCCTTTCGGCGTCCGCACCAGCGACGAGGCAAGCGAGGCGCGGGTGCCCGGCCAGGCCGACAGCGCGCCGGTACGGCCCGACATGGCGCGCAAGGCGCTGTGGACGACGGTCATCTCGGCGGTGCTGTTCGGCCTGTTCTACGCCAACTACGTCAACGGCTGGATCACGGTCGACGACGTCCCCGGCTGGCGGCGGTAAAGCTGTCCTACACCCCCTGAATCTGCCACATTGCCTGGGCGAGCCGCCACCGGGCGGCAGGATTCGCCTTTCTCAGCGTTGACGGTACCACGGCAGGTGGGGCGAAGGCGTGCTTCGCGCTCGACGGCGCGCAGGCACCCGCGCGGAGGGCGGCGCGAGAGTGCGACCCGCTTCCCGGACTCAAATTACCTTCGACAGGCGATGAAGGTTGCGAAGTTACGGCGGTCAGGACGCTTGCCTAGACCATCCACGATCCGCCGACGCAGACCACGCTCGGCAGGCCGAGCCAGTCGGCGGCGGTCGCCGCGGTGATGCCGCCGGTCGGGCAGAAGCGGGCCGCTCCGAACGGGGCCGAAAGCGCCTTCAGCGCCGGGATGCCGCCGCTCGCCACCGCGGGGAAGAACTTGAAGCGGTCGAGGCCGAGGTCGAGCCCGCGCATGATGTCGGCCGCCGTCGCCACACCCGGCAGGATCGGCGCGCCGCGGTCCTGCGCCGCGCGAACCAGCGGCTCGGTCAGGCCGGGCGAGACGATGAAGTTCGCCCCCGCCTCGAGCGCCGCGTCGAGCTGCCGCGCGTTGAGCACCGTCCCCGCGCCGACGGTCGCGCCGGGCACCTCGGCCATCGCCCGCACGGCGTCGAGCGCGGCGGGCGTGCGCAGCGTCACCTCGAGCGCGACCATGCCGTCGGCGACGAGGCGCTCGGCGAGCGGAACGGCCTTGGCGACGTCGTCGATGACGATGACCGGGATCACCTGCCCAAGCCGCATGATGTCGTCGATGGGGCTCATCGGTGCTCCTGGGCGAAAGCGGCGGCCGCGCCGAACAGGCCTGGTTGCGGGTGGGTCAGGACCTTGACCGGGATCTTGGCCATCAGCGTCTCGAAGCGTCCCTTGGCGACGAAGCGCTGGCCGAACCCCGAGCGGGGCAGGTGGTCGGCCAGCCGCAAGCCGAGCCCGCCGGC
>JAFARM010000194.1 GCA_019245455.1 Sphingomonadaceae bacterium
CGGCGAGCGCACCGGTCGCGGCGCACGTCGACAGGTCGAGGCCGAAGCCGAGTTCGGCCAAGAGCAGCAGCTCGAAGCGGACCAGCCCCGCCTGCCAGACGGTCGGATCGGCGGCGAGCGCCATCGCCTCGAGCACGCCGTCCAAAGCCGCGTACAGGCGCGGGTGGGCGACGCCCTCGTCGACGACGCTCGCCACCAGCGCCGTCAGATAGCCGGTCGCCGCCGCCGTCGCCCGGTCGAGGCCAAGCGCGGTGCGGGCGCGGGTCAGCTCGACCGTCGCCCCCGGCAGCGTCCCCGTGCGGCGGCGCAGGCGGAGGGCGACGCCGTTGCCCGGCTGCAGCACCGGCCGCAGCGCGCGCGACCGGCCGCCGGCGACGTAGCCGGCGACGACGCCCTCGGCCTCGGTCAGGAAGCGCACGACCGCGCCGTGCTCGCCGTGGGGCAGGACGGCGACGACAATAGCGGGATGGGCGGTGTCCATGCCGGCCTGACATAGGCGCGGGCGGGCGGCGGCGGAACCCGCGCCGGGGCGGGGCGCTGGGGCGGGATGGTCTCCGGCACCGGCTCTCAACGCATCATCCTTGCGGAGGCGGGAACCCGCCGTCGGGGGTGGCTCCGGGCTCGAGCCTCGCGCCTCATTGCCGCCGGGGTCGCCGCCGCGCTCGCCGGCCCCGCGGCGGCGGCGCCGTGGCCGACCGACCCGCCCAACGTGCCGCAGTTCAGGCCAGCTTTTCCCGGCCAGCATCGGGCGGAGGCCGTGCACAGCCGCTTCCGCGGCGTTGTCGCGGAAATATCCTCGGGCCTGCACTATCCCTGGGCGATCGCCTTCCTCCCCGACGGGCGGCTGCTGGTGACGGAGAAGAACCCGCCGGCGCTACGCATCGTCACCGCGAAAGGGCAGGTCTCGCCCCCCGTCGCCGGCCTGCCGCCGGTGGTGGCCGAGGGGCAGAGCGGGTTGCTGGGGCTGGCGCTGTCGCCGGACTATGCGCGCAACCGGCTGATCTACTGGACCTTTACCGAGGCGCGGGGGGCGGGGAGCGGTCTGGCGCTGGCGCGCGGGCGGCTGGTCGACGGGCCGGTGCCGCGGGTCGAGGGGGTGCAGGTCATCTTCCGCGCCGATCCGCCGCTGAAGTCGACGCTGCAGAACGGCGGACGCCTGGTCTTTGCCGCCGACGGCACCCTGTTCCTCGGCCTCGGCGACAAGTCGATCCTGCCCGGACGCGTTCAGGCGCAACAGCTTAGCAGCGATCTCGGCAAGATCGTTCACCTCAACGCCGACGGCAGCCCGGCCAGGGACAACCCCTTCGTCGGCCGGAAGGAGGCCCGGCTGTTGGTGTTGTCGGTCGTCCACCGCAACGTGCTCGGCATCGCCTTCGACCCCGCCGGCAAGCTATGGGAGGTCGAGATGGGCCCGCGCGGCGGCGACGAACTCAACCTCGTCGAGCGCGGCAAGGACTATGGCTGGCCGACGATCGGCTATGGCGAGGAATATTCAGGGAAACCGGTCGGCCGCGGCATCACGCAGGCACCGGGGATGGAGCAGCCGGTCTATTACTGGGACCCGGTGATCGCGCCGGCGAGCCTGATGGTCTACCGCGGCGCGATGTTCCCGGAGTGGCGCGGCGACTTCTTCATCGCCGGGCTGGCGAGTACCGCGCTCGTCCGCCTCGTCGTGCGGGGCGACCGCGTCGTCGGCGAGGAGCGGCTGCTGACCGACCGCGGCGAGCGCATCCGCGACGCCGTCGAGGGGCCGGACGGAGCGATCTGGCTGGTCACCGACGACGACCCCGGCAAGCTGCTGCGCCTCTCCCGCGCCCGCTGACGAGTCGGCGCGTTCCCCCGCCGGGCGGCGTCGGCTAGCATCGGACGATGTCCCACGCCGGCTTCGTCCACCTCCGCGTCCAGTCCGCCTATTCGATGCTGGAAGGCGCGATGTCGCCCAAGACGATCGCCGCGACGTGCCGAGCCATGGACCTGCCGGCGGTCGCGCTCGCCGACCGCAACAACCTGTTCGGGGCGATGGAGTTCGGCTCGGCCTGCCGCGAGGCCGGGGTGCAGCCGATCATCGGTGTCCTGCTGGCGATCGAGCGGCCGGGGAGCCGCGGGCTCGGTGGCCGCTTCACCTGCGACTGGCTGGTGCTGCTCGTCCAGGACAAGACCGGGTACGACAACCTGATCGCGCTCGTCAGCGACG
>JAFARM010000264.1 GCA_019245455.1 Sphingomonadaceae bacterium
CCCGGCCCCGCCCGCGCCTGAGCGCCTCGCCTCCGCCGCACCGGCGGAGAGCTATGGCGGCAAGCGGGTGCAGCTCCGCGCCTCCGCGCTCGCCGCCTTCCGCAGGATGCGCGCGGCGGCGCTCGCGGACCCGGTGCTGAAGGCCGAGCCGCGCTCGCTGACGATCTTCTCCGGCTACCGCGACCCCGCCGCCGATGCTGCCCGCTGCACGGCGCAGGGCAATTGCAACGGCATCGTCCGCGCAACCTGCTCGGCGCATCGCACCGGCCTCGCCATGGACCTGTGGGTCGGCGCCGCCCCCGGCTTCGGCCCCGACAGCAGCGCCGACGCCAACCGCGCCGCCATGACCGCCGGGCCGCAGTACCGCTGGCTGCTGAAGAACGCGGCGAAGTACGGCTTCGTCAACTACGTCTTCGAGCCATGGCACTGGGAATGGACGGGGGAGGCGATCTGACGACGGTGGTCCTCGCGCCGCCCCTCGGCTACACTCCCCTCCACCGCAGCGACCGAACCCCACCGATGCCCTTCGTCCTCGCGCCCTTCGCCGTCGTCCCGCTCGCCATCGTCGAGTTCACACTGAACACCTTCGGGGTCGATCAGGCGAATCAGCGCGCCGTTCCGCTCTACCTGGGGCGAACAAGCGAATGACGCCGCCGACGCGCCTCACCCGCCGGGAGCTGGCGTGGGTCAGGCGCGCGCACGCCGCCGCCAAGCGGACGCGGCTGGCGCGGGCGGCGGCGGCGATCAGCTGGCTCGGCAACGGCGCGCTCTACCTGCCGCTGGCGGGCCTGGTGCTGGCGCTCGCGGGCCGGACGGGACTGCGGACGGTGGCGCTGGCGGCGCTGAGCGGCCTTGTCAGCCACGTGGTCTACCCGGTCATCAAGCGCACCGCGGCGCGGCCCCGCCCCTTCGCGCATCGCGCCGATCTGGCCGACGCGCCGCCGCCGCTCGACGCCTTCAGCTTCCCCTCGGGCCACCTGATGACGCTGTCGGCGACGCTGACCCCGGCGCTGGTCCGCTGGCCGCGGCTGTGGCTGGCGGCGCTCGGCCTGTGGCTGCTGCTCGCCTGGAGCCGCATCGCGACGGCGCATCATTATCCGAGCGACCTGCTCGGCGGCACGCTGCTGGGGGTGGCGGTGGCGCTGGCGGTGGTCGGGATCGCCGGGTGAGCCTGTCCTACACGGGCGCGACGTGCTAAGAAGCCGGTGATGATGACGACGCGTGCCTGTACCGGAACGGTTGCCTTGCGGGGGCCGTTCTCACCGCGTGGGAAGGGGCGCGGGGGTGGCGTCGCGCGACCTTCGTCAACTTCGACAAGGCCGCCTGACACGCCCGGCGCGGCGACTCAGATCGCCGAGTCGATCTCCACCTCGATCAGGCGCGGCCCATCGGCGGCGAGGGCGCGGGCGAAGGCGGCGCTGAGGCCCGCCAGCGTCGCCACCCGCTCGGCCGGCACGCCGTGCGCCTCCGACAGCTTGACGAAGTCGATGGCGGGGTCGGTCAGGTCCATGCCGACATAGGTGCCGGTCGCGGCACTCGGGCCGTTCAGCACGCGGGTGCGCTGCTTGAGGATCCGGTAGCTGCGGTTGTTGACGATGACCGCGACGATCGGCAGCCGGTAATGCGCCGCCGTCCACAGCGCCGCGGCCGAGTACATCGCGCTGCCGTCGCCGCTGAGCGCCACCACAGGCCGGCCGGGGTGGGCGAGCTGGATGCCGACCGCCTGCGGCAGGGCCACGCCGATGCCGCCGCCCCGCATCCCGAACCAGCTGTCGGGGCGGACGGCGGGGAGCAGGTGGCGGACGGTGTTCATGCCGGTCGACAGCGTCTCCTCGACGACGATGGCGTCGGGCGGCAGGGCGGCGGCGATGGCATGGAGGACGGCGAGCGGCTGCAGCGGCAGGACGTCCGCCTCCGCCTCGGCACGGGCGACAAGAGCGGCACGCTTGGCGGCGAGGTCGGCGGCGACCGCCTCCGCCCGCGTCGTCGCCGCCGGGGCGAGCGCGAGCACCGCGGCGGTCAGCTCGGGCAGCGTCGCCGCGGGATCGCCGACCATGGCGACGGTGGCCGGGAAGTTCTTGCCGACCTGCCACGGGTCGTCGTCGAGGTGGATCAGCGGCTTGCCAGGGCTGAGCGCCTCGACGCCCGCCGCCTGGCTCTGCGTCAGCAGATCGGCGCCGATGCTGATGACGAGATCGTGCGCGTCGGTCAGCGCCCGCACCGCCGGCGTCATCCGCGCGACCGACCCGGCGTAGAGCGGGTGGTCGGACGGGAAGGCGGCGGTGTTGGCCATGCCTTCAAGGTACACCGGCGCGCCGATCGCCTCGGCCAGCGCCGCCAGCGCGGCGTGCGCTCCCGACCGCGGAACGGCGTCGCCGGCCAGCAGCAGCGGGCGCTCGGCCTTGGCGATCAGGTCGGCGGCGGCGGCGACGGCTGCGACATCGGCGCGAACCGGAGCGATCCGCGTCGCCGCCATCGGCTCGACGCCCGCCGCGTCCGCCGTCAGCACGTCGCCGGGGATCGACACGAACACCGGCCCCGTCGGCGCGGTCAGCGCGACCTTGGCGGCGCGGTGGACGGTACGCGGCAGGTCGGCGACGCGCGTCACCTCGGTCGACCACTTGACCAGCGGCCGCGCCAGCGTCGCCAGGTCATCCCACAGCAGCGGCTCGGTCAGCGCGATCGTCGTGTCCTGCTGCCCTGCGGTGACGAGGATCGGCGCGTCCGCCTTCGCGGCATTATACAGCATCCCCATGGCATTCCCCAGGCCCGGTGCGGCGTGGAGGTTCGCCACTGCCAGCCGCCCCGTCGCTTGCGCGTAACCGTCAGCCATGCCGAGGACGACGATCTCGTTCAGCCCGAGGATGTAGCGGATGCCGCTCGAGCCGCGTTCGTGTTCGGCGGCGAAGGCATCGACCAGCGGCAGCTCGGTCGTACCCGGATTGCCGAAGACGAAGTCGACGCCGTTGGCGCGCAGCAGGTCGAGGAACAGGGTCGCGCCGGTGGTCATGGACGCTGCCTTTAGTCAACGCTTGCGCTTCCGTCCAACCGTGGGGTTGAACCGATGCTGCAACGCACTAGATTGGATCAGCCGGCGGTGTTTCCCCCCTTACGCCGCCGCGCTCCCTGAACTCTGGCCACGCCTACGGGCGTGGCCCTTTTTCATTCAGCCGCGCACGCCCACGGCCGCGGCAGGGCCGCGACCGCGACCGGCAGCGCTGCGACGAGCGTGGTAAATACCGCCGCGATGCGGTCGAACCCGGCGTGGCGGACGAGCCGCGCCGGGTCCATATAGAGTGCGCGATCGATCTCGACCTGCACCGCGTGAACGCCGGCAAGCGGCGCGCCGTGGTGCGTTGTCGTATAGCCACCCGCATAAGGCGCATTGCGCGCGACGCGCAGTCCCGCGCCGGTGAAGACCCGCTCGATCGCCGTCACGAGGGACGGATCGGCGGTCGTGCCGAAGCGGTCGCCAAGCACCACCTGCGGCGCGCTGCCCGCCGTCGCCGGGGTCGGCATGGAATGACAGTCGATCAGCACGGCGCAGCCGTGTTCGCGGCGCGCTGCGTCGAGCAGCGCCGCGAGCGCGGCATGGTAGGGGACGTGGACCGCCGCCAGCCGCGCCTCGATCTCGCTCTGCCGCAGCCGCCCGGCATAGATGTCGAGGCCCTGCGCGGCGACGCGCGGAATGACGCCGAGGCCGGCGGCGACGCGCTCGCTCGCCTGCGCCGGGTCGGAATCGAGCGGGTCGACGACCATTGCCGGGTCGACCTCGGCCGCGGCGCGGTTGAGGTCGAGCCACGAGCGGCCGTAGCGGGCGGCGATCAGCGGCACACGGTGCGCCGCCGCCGCCGGCTCGATCAGTTCGGCGACGAACGCGTCCTCGGCGCGCCGCAGCTGTGCCAGCGTCAGGCGGGTCGCGGCGAGAAAGGCCGCTGGATATTCGCGCCCGCTGTGCGGCGAGGCGAGCACGACCGGTCCGGGCGGGGTGGAACCGGGGCGCAGCGTAAAGCCGGGGGCGAGGCCGCTCATAACCCCGCCTTAGGGCCGCGTCGCGCCAAGAGCCAGCGCTTTGCCGCTTGCGCGCCGCGGGCACCGCGTCTAGGTACCCGAACAGCGTGGGCGCGTAGCTCAGTGGTAGAGCACTGTGTTGACATCGCAGGGGTCGCTGGTTCGAACCCAGCCGTGCCCACCATTTTTCCCCTATTTGACATTTTGGGCGTCATAGCGGTGTTGCCCGAGCCGATCGTTCGTTACGATCGCTTTCGACCATGATCGACAGCGACCCGCAGGCGCCGCGCGCGCAGGTTCCCCCGGCGGAAGCGCCGGGGCTGGCGGCGCTGCTGTCGCTTGCCGTCGGCGTCGTCACCGTCGCCGCACTGTACCTCGCTCGTGAGGTGCTCGTGCCGATCATGCTCGCGGTACTGCTGTCGTTCATCCTGTCGCCCGTCGTCGAGCTGCTCCACCGGCTGCGCCTGCCACGGCTGCCCGCCGTCATCGTCGCGGTGATGATCGCGCTTGGCCTGTTCGCGACGCTGGCGACGGTCATCGGCACGCAGGTCGCCAGCCTTGCTGCCGACGCGCCGCGCTATGTGACGACGATCGAACACAAGGTCCGGCTGGTGCGCAATTCGACCGTCGGCCGCCTGCCGGGGATGCTCCGGTCGCTTGGTATGCAGCTCGACCGCGCCAGCGGCGGGCTGGCGACACCGGTGCGGGTCACGACCGGGCCGCG
>JAFARM010000340.1 GCA_019245455.1 Sphingomonadaceae bacterium
GCGCGCAACCGCGTCGCCCTGCTGGTGCCGACGACCGGCCCCAACGCGGCCGTCGGCCAGTCGATCGCCAGCGCCGCGACGATGGCGCTGCTCGACACGCAGGCGGTGCGGATCGACCTTCAGGTCTACGACACCGCGCCCGGCGCGGCGGCGGCGGCGGCGAAGGCGCTCGGCGAGGGCGCGAAGCTGATCCTGGGGCCGCTGCTCGCTGCCGACGTTCGCGCCGTCCAGCCGCTGGCGAGCGCGGCGAACGTGCCGGTGCTGACCTTCTCCAACGACGCCGCGCTTGCCGGCGGCGGCACCTATGTGCTCGGCTTCCAGCCGAACCAGGCGATCGCGCGCGTCGTCGCCTACGCCCGCAGCCGCGGCGTCGAACGCTTCGCCGCGCTGGTGCCCGCCGGCGTCTACGGCCAGCGCTCGGCGACCGCCTTCCTGCGCGCGGTCGAAGCGGCGGGCGGCAAGGTGGTGGCGGTCCAGACCTATCCGCGCACGTCGGCCGGGCTGCTGCTCGCCGCGCGCAAGCTGACCGGCTACGACGCGCGCGCCGCGGCGGCGACCAAGACCGCGGCGCTCCGTCCCGACGGCACGGTGGCGCAGGTCAGCAAGAGCCTCGCCCCCGTCGCCTTCCAGGCGCTGCTGATCGCCGACACCGGGCAGATCGCCGCCGCCGTCGCCCCGGCGCTGGCGCAGTTCGGCGCGGGCAATGTCATCGTCCTGGGAACCGAGCTGTGGGGCAGCGAGCCCGGCCTGCCGCGCGCGACGGCGCTCCACGGCGCGGTGTTCGCCGCCGTGCCCGACGACCGCTTCCGCCAGCTCGCCGCGCGGTATCGCGACAAGTTCGGCGGCAGCCCGTCGCGACTGGCGAGCCTGGGCTATGACGGCGTCCTCCTCGCCGCCAGCGCCGCGTCGGGCTGGATGCCGGGAACGCCGTTCCCGCGCGCGGCGCTGACCGCGGCGAGCGGTTTCACCGGCATCGACGGCTTCTTCCGCTTCGGCCCGTCGGGCGTCGCCGAGCGCGGGCTGGAGGTCGAGCAGGTCGCCGCCACCGGCTTCGCCGTCGTCGCCCCGGCCAAGGCCGAATAGGGCGCAAACGCCGCACCCCGCTTGCCCGGCCCCGGCGGTGCGATCATCTCACCGCGGACCCGAGGGGAGACGCATGGACCATTACGACGACGTCGACCGCCCCGGCGCACAGGCCAGCGTCGCGCCGATCCCGCAGGCCCAGGCCGAGGCGGCGGTGCGCGAGCTGATCCGCTGGGCCGGCGACGACCCCGAGCGCGAGGGCCTGCTCGACACGCCCGGCCGCGTCGCCCGCGCCTTCCGCGAGTATTTCCGCGGCTATCTCGAGGACCCCGGCGTCCACCTCAGCCGGACGTTCGGCGAGACCGGCGGCTACGACAACATCGTCCTGCTCCGCGACATCCCGTTCCAGTCGCACTGCGAGCACCACATGGCCCCGATCATCGGCGTCGGCCACATCGCCTATCTGCCGCGCGACCGGGTGGTCGGCATCAGCAAGCTCGCCCGCGTCCTCCACGGCTATGCCCGGCGGCTGCAGGTGCAGGAGCGCCTGACCGCCGAGGTCGCCGACTGCATCCAGAAGCACCTCGATCCGATCGGCGTCGCCGTCGTCATCGACGCGACCCACGCCTGCATGAGAGCGCGCGGCGTGATGACGACCGGCGTGTCGATGACGACTAGCCGGATGCTCGGTGTGTTCCGCGACGACGACCGGTCGCGGAAGGAGGTGCTGGCGCTGATGGGGAAGGGCTGAGGCGCGGCGCGGCGGGGCAGAGCGAGCACGCCGCAGGCGCGCGGAGTACTGCCGCGACTCGTGCAAGCCCGGCCGGCGGGTCAGGCGAGCTTCCCGCCCGAACCCGTCCGACGACGCGGCTCCGCCGCGGCGGGCGCAACGTTGATTTCAGGCGAGCAACGGCGTATATGCGGTTGGCGCTTTCAAGTGCGTCAATCACCTCCGGGTTAGGTCGCGCCAGAGGCCGAACCCACCCGAGCCCCGCCTGTGTCAGCAGGCGGGGCTCATCCTTTGGGGCGAAGCCGCCAGGTTCCGCCCCGCGGACACTACCCGCGCGACGCTCGGATGATCGAAACCACCAGAGCGGCGAACGCGATAGTGACCGTCACGCTTTCAAATACAGTCAATAACATCACCTCCTTCGACGGCGGATTGACGCGACCGCCAGGCCGCGTCGGCCGTCTTCGTGGTTGTGCCGGTGTTCATGTCCGCTGACTAGCCGCGCGGCGTTGTCGAAGCGCTGGACACAACCGAAGAGCGCATTCTGTGACCGTCGGCAAGCCAGCGTCCGCGTCTTAGGCGCAGTAGCCGCCGCTTGCCCCCGCCCGCGCCGTCGGGCATGGCGCGCCGACGCGCTTGTGGGGAGCGACCGATGGCCGACGATGCAACGC
This sequence comes from Sphingomonadaceae bacterium, assembly GCA_019245455.1. GTDB lineage: Bacteria > Pseudomonadota > Alphaproteobacteria > Sphingomonadales > Sphingomonadaceae > Polymorphobacter_B. The sequence goes on from JAFARM010000340.1 coordinate 2,425, forward strand.
CCGAGATGATGGCCGATCTGCCCCCGGCCCCCGATCCGGTCGCCGGCGCGGTCGCCGTCACCCCGGTGCGCGACCGCCGTGAACGCTGCGCCGTCACCAAGAAGCTGCGGCCGCGCAAGGAACTCGTCCTCCTCGACTCGCTGCGCCCCGAGCTTGCCGACTTCATCCGCCGCGACCACCCCAAGCTCGCCGAGGATGCGCTCGTCAGCAAGGCGGCGGTCAACGCCTATCGCAGCCGCTACGTCGAGGCGCTGCTGCGCGAGGAACACGGCGAGTTCAGCGAGCTCGACCGGCAGGTGACCGAAAGCATCGCCAACCAGGATACGATCGCCGAGAACGTCGAGGAGGAGTTCGCCTCCGAACGCACACTGGGCGAGCGCGCCGCCGACGTCCTCGCCCGCTTCGGCGGATCGTGGTCGTTCCTCATCACCTTCATGCTGTTCCTGACGGTGTGGATGGCGATCAACATCGCCGCCGGACCGCACGCGTTCGACGCCTATCCGTTCATCCTGTTGAACCTCGTCCTGTCGACCATCGCCGCGATCCAGGCGCCGGTGATCATGATGAGCCAGCGGCGGCAGGAGGAGAAGGACCGGATGCGGTCGGTCAGCGAGTACAAGGTCAACCTGAAGGCCGAACTCGAGATCCGCCACCTGCACGAGAAGATCGACCACCTGATCACCCGCCAGTGGCAGCGCCTGGCCGAAATCCAGCGCATCCAGCTGGAGATCATGCAGGACCGCCGGCGGAAGTAGGCGCGGGTGCGCCGACGCGCTAACCGTCATTCCCGCGAAAGCGGGAACCTGTCTCCTGAGCGACGATCTGCTGCACCGCGGCCCCCAAGGTCGAGCGGCGGGAGATGGGTCCCCGCGTTCGCGGGGATGACGGTGAGGATGCTGCGGCAGCCCGCGTTCTAGGTGTCATCCCCGCGAAAGCGGGGACCCATATCCCAGGCTCAGACCAGATGCGACGCCGTCAGTCGCCGATACCGAGCGGCGGGAGATGGGTCCCCGCGATCGCGGGGATGACAAGCCTTAGGTTACACCAGCGTCGCCAACGCGCCGCGGTCGAAGTCCTTCAGCTCGGCGAAGCGCCCGCCCTTGACCTTCTCCGCCCAGTCGGGGTCGACGATCAGCGCGCGGCCGACGGCGACCAGGTCGAACTCGTCGCGTTCCAGCCGGTGCATCAGCCCGTCGAGGCTCGCCGGCTTCGAGGCCTCGCCGCCGAATGCCGCGACGAACTCGCCCGACAGGCCGACCGAGCCGACGGTGATCGTCGTCTTGCCCGTCAGCTTCTTCGCCCAGCCGGCGAAGTTCAGGCCCTCCGCGCCGTCGATCTCCGGATACTCCGCCTCCCAGAAACGGCGCTGCGAGCAGTGGAAGGCGTCGACCCCGGCATCGGCCAGCGGCTTCAGCCACGCCGCCATCGCATCGGGCGTCGGGGCCAGGCGGGCGGTGAAGTCCTGCTGCTTCCACTGCGACAGGCGCAGGATCAGCGGCGT
>JAFARM010000306.1 GCA_019245455.1 Sphingomonadaceae bacterium
TTCTTCATCACGTTCTGCAGCGCCGGCGGCAGGTCCTTGATGGCGATGGCGTCGTTGACCGCGACCTCGGCGCCGATCTCCTTCGCCACCGTCTCGGCGCGGCCGCAGCCGCCCATGTCCTGCGTCGCCAAGCGGAAGCGGGCGACCACCGCCTCGCCTTCGGCCTGGGTGATGCCGGGCTTCAGCGGCAGCGACAGCTGCTTCAGGCTGAGGATCGCATCGTCGGGGTTGCCGGACAGCACCTGCCGCTTCTCGATCAGCGCCATGATGGCGATGCCACCGGGCACCTTGATCGGATCGCTGATCGCCGTCGCCGGGTCGCCGGGCGTCAGCTTGGTGACGACGGGAGCGACCGCATCGTTCAGCTGTTCGGCGCGGACCCAGCCAAGGTCGCCGCCGACGCCGGCAGTCGAGGCTTCCGAGAACTGCCGCGCGTAGGCGACGAACGACGCGCCGCCGCGAACCTGGCCGACGATCCGGGCAGCGTCGGCCATGACGCGGCTCTGCGTCTCGGGCGTCGCCGACAGGAAGATCTCACCGACGTGATACTCGTCCTTGCCCTTGGCGGCCTCGAGCTTGGTCATCACCGCCTTGACCTCGTCGTCGCCGACGTTGACCTGCGGCTCGACCGTCCGCCGCAGCAGCTTCGACCACGCCAGTTCGCCGCGGATCTGGGCCTTGATCGACTGTGGCGACGACCCGGCGGCGCGCAGGAAGTCGACGAAATTGCCGTTCGCCTTGAAGTTGTTGGCAACCCGGTTGTACGCCTGATCGACATCGGCGTCGGTGACCTTGATGTCCTTGCTCGCCGCCTCCTGAATCTCAAGCCGCTCGTCGATCAGGTTGCGCAGCACCTGCAGGCGCAGGCGGACCTTCTCCTCGGGGTCGATCTTGCCGCCGTTGGCGGCGATGACGAGGTTCAGCCGCTGCTCGACGTCGGTATCGGTGATGACGTCGCCGTTGACGATCGCCGTCGCCTTCCGGAGGTTGGGATTGAATTCGGCCAGCGCCGCGGCATCGGGCAGGACGAAGGCGGCATCCGGCGAGTTGTCGGCCTGCGGCGTGCTCTGCGCCACCAGCGGGGTCGCCGACCATAGCGCGGCAAGCGCGACAGCCAGCGTCTTACGCACGTGCATCAACGTCTCCTGAAGGCCCCGCCGCCTTCGGTCCCCACCGCCGAAAGAGGCCCTCTACAAGGGGCGCGGTTGTTCCGCAAATGCTAAGCCGCCGCCGCTGAACCGTCGATTACCGGCCCAGGTTCTTGAAGGCGATGGTCAACAGGTAGCTGTTGCCGGCGCGGAAATCGCGGTCGGACGTATAGTCGCGCCGCCACGTCACGCCGAAACGGAAGCATTCGTCTTCGTACTGGATGCCGACGCGGTGGCGGATCGGCTGGAACCCGTCGGCGGTCGTCGTCGGCTCCTGGCTCTTCGTCGTCAGGTCGATGATGACCGAGCCGTAGACCGACCAGAAGCGCGACAGCGCCGCCCGCGTCCCGATCCGCACCTCCTGGAAGTCGCGCAGGTCCTCCAGCACGATGTTGCGGTTGAAGTTGGCATAACCGATGGTGAAGTACGTCGCGCTGGTGCCCGCCGTGATATCGACCTCGTTCCGGCGGAACACGCCGTTGCCGTTGTCGATGCGGAAGCGGTGCGTGATCGAGAACAGGCTACCGTACTGCAGCGTGTTGCGGCCGACGATGTCGGACGCCGTGCCCGACAGGCCGGTACCCTGCAGGAAGGGCGCGTTGCCGGTGCCGGCGAGGCGATAGCTCTGCCCGACCTCGCTGGTGAAGACGAAGCGGGGCCGCTCGAGCCGGTACTGGATGCCGTAGGTCACGCGCGTCCCGCTTTCGAAGCGGTCGAAGCCGCTGTAGCGGTTGAGCGAGAACAGGTTCGTGTCCTCGAAGTCGAGCGAGCGCGAATCTTCGTTGGGGATGCCGCGATTGAGGTGGAGCGGCGCGGCGACGACCTGCACGCGCGGCGTGATCGTCTGCGTGCCCCCCAGTGCCGGGCCGGCGAACGGCCATTCGACGTCGACCGCGGCGAGCGCGATGCCGCGCGCCTGGAAACCGTCCTTGCCGGCATAGGTCGGCAGCGTCGCCTGCCCCGGATTCTCGGTGTCGTACAGGTCGCCACGGAGGAGCGCAGTTCCCGTCACCCGCTGGCCAAGCCCGGTCAGGAAGCTGCGCGTCCATTGCCCCTGCAGCGTCGCGCGCTGTTCATCCTGGCCGTGGATGCGGAACAGGTTGAGCGTGTTGGCGCGGATATCGAGCTGGCCACCCAGGATCGGCGCGCCCGGTCGCCAATCATAATCGATCACCGGCAGCACGATCGGCGTCGTGTCCGGCCCCTTGTCGGCGCGCAGGTTCTGGAAACCCCAGCCGGCGATCGACAAATAGGAATCGGTGCGGAAGCGTTCGAGGTTGTACGTGCTGCGCAGCACGTCGTCATAGTCGAGGCCATAGCGCCGGTTGAAGGTGTCGTCGCTCGTCAGGCGGACGAGGAAGGTCGACCGCCATTCGGCGTCGTGCTGCAGTTGCCCGTTCAGCTCGAAATAGCCGCGCGGGCGCTGGCCGCGGTCGATCGTCGTCACCCCGTCGGGCGCATAGTCGATGACATCGCCATAGGTGAAGTAGGCATGGAGCTGGACGGGGCCGGCCTTGAACAGCTGCCGCGCGCGGAGGTCGAGCGCCGGCTTGACCTCGGTGAAGACCCACGGCTTGACGGTGATGTCGCGGTCCGGACCCAGGTTGACGTGGTAGGGCACGCCGACGCCGAAGCCGATCGTATTGCGGATTTCGATGTCGGGCACGAGCAGACCCGAGGCGCGGTTGGAGCTGCCGTCGGGGTGGGAGAAGGTCGGCAGGAACAGGATCGGCTTGCCCAGGATCTCCAGCCGGGCGTCGCGGTAGGAGATCCGGTGCTTGACCGGATCGTGCGTGATGCGCAGCGCCTTGATCGACCAGACCGGCTTTTTCGGACAACCTTCGCTGCCCTCGACATGGCATGGCGAGTAGATCGCCTGCGAGAGCGTGCTGAGGCCGTTGACGCGAACGCCCGACGCCGCCGCCAGCCGGCCGCCGTCGGCAAGGACGAGGAGGATGTTGTCGATCGCACCGTCGCGGAGCGATTCGGTGACGATGATGCGGTCGCCGTATGCCTTGTTGCCCTGCGGGTCGATCGTCGTGACGTTGCCGCGCGCCTCGACCTGCCCGGTCGTGCGATTATAGATCACCGTGTCGGCGGTCAGCGTGTAGCGGTCGCGGTTGATGAGGACGTGCCCGGTCGCCGTGACGAGCTGTTCGTCGTCCGAATAGTCCATGGCGTCGGCGGTGAAGTCGATGACGTCGCCGGGCTTGGCGATCGGCTCGCCGCTGCCCGTCAGGATCGACGCCGGCTTCGCCGGAGATGGGGCCGGCTGCGCCTGCGCGAGCATCGGCCAGAGGGCAAGACCGGCGAGCAGGGCGGATCGAAGGGGCAAGCGTCGCTTTCACTCGTGCCGGGCGCTGGGCCGCCGGGCGATCCTTACGGCGGGGGGAAGCGCGTCGCAAGGCGGTCGCGATGCAGATGGACCCGGCGGTTTGCGCCCGTCGGCGCTCGTCGCTAGACCGACGACACGATCCGGGAGTTGCCATGCAGATCACCTACACCGCCGCGCCTGCCGCCGACCTGACCGGCGCGCTCGTCGTGCTTGCCGCCAAGGGGGCTCCGCTCGTCGGGGCCGCGGCCGTGACCGATAACGCGGGCGGCGGCCAGCTGGCGAAGGCGATTGCCGCAGCGCGCTTCGAGGGCGAGGCGGCAAGCGTCGTCGAGCTGCTCGCACCCGCCGGCACGTCGGCCAGCCGGCTGCTCGTCGTCGGCATCGGCCCGGCGGAGAAGGCCGACGCGGCAGTGTTCGAGCAGGTCGGCGGGGCGATCGCCGCCCGGCTTTTGACCAGCGGCGAGACGGCGGCGACCGTCGTCCTCGATCTGAACGGCGCGGCGTTGCCCCCCGACGTTGCTGCCGCGCGCCTTGCGCATGGCGCGACGCTCCGCGCCTATCGCTTCGACAAGTACCGGACGACGATGAAGCCGACGCAGAAGCCGACGCTGGCCCGCCTGACCATCGCCGGCGGCGACGGCGGCGCGACGCATCGTGACCTGGCGGCGATCGCCGCCGGGATGGCGCTGACGCGCGATCTGGTGTCGGAGCCGGCGAACGTCATCTACCCCGCCAGCTTCGTCGAGCGTGTCGAGGCGGCCGCCCCTGCCGGGCTGGCGATCGAGGCGCTCGGCGAGACCGAGATGCGGGCGCTCGGCATGGGCGCGCTGCTCGGGGTCTCGCAGGGCTCGGCGCGCGAGGCCAAGCTGCTCGTCATGCGCTGGAACGGTGGCGGCGACGAGGCTCCCGTCGTCCTCGTCGGCAAGGGCGTCACCTTCGACACCGGCGGCATCAGCCTGAAGCAGCCCGCCGGCATGGAGGACATGAAGTGGGACATGGGTGGGGCGGGGGCGGTCGCCGGCGCCCTGCACGCGCTCGCCGCGCGCCAGGCGAAGGTCAACGTCGTCGGCGTCTGTGGCTTGGTCGAGAATATGCCCGACGGCGAAGCGCAGCGGCCGGGCGATGTCGTCACGTCGATGTCGGGCCAGACGATCGAGGTCATCAACACCGACGCCGAGGGGCGCCTCGTGCTGTGCGACGCGCTGTGGTGGGCGCAGGAGCAGTTCAAGCCGTCGGTGATCGTCGACCTGGCGACCCTGACCGGCGCGATGATCATCAGCCTGGGTCACGAGCACGGCGGTCTGTTCGCCAACGACGACGGCCTCGCCGCGCAACTGACCGCGGCCGGCGAGGCGGTCGGCGACAAGCTGTGGCGGATGCCGATGGGCGAGGCGTACGACAAGCTGATCGACTCGCCGATCGCCGACATGAAGAACGTCGGCCCGCGCGAGGGCGGCTCGATTTCGGCGGCGCAGTTCCTCGCCCGCTTCATTAAGCCCGGTGTCAAGTGGGCCCACCTCGACATCGCCGGCATGGTCTGGGCGGCAAAGGATGGCGCGCTGTGGGCGAAGGGCGCGACGGGATACGGGGTGCGGCTGCTCGAGAAGTTCGTCGCCGACAATTTCGAGGCGACGTGACCCTCTCCCGCCTGCGGGAGAGGGCGAGAGACGGCGCGTCAGCGCCGGCCCGGGGTGAGGGTGTGGGGTCGCTGCGGAGACTGCCGTCGCTACGCGCTGGCCTGGGGCACACCCTCACCCGCCGCGCTGCCGCGCGAGTCGCCTCTCCCGCAAGCGGGAGAGGAGGGCCGCGCGCGTACGTCTTCGCCGCAAGCGGGAGAGGGGTGTCATGACCGACGTCAACTTCTACCAGCTCGCGTCGCGCCCGCTCGGTGCCGTCCTGCCGCGGCTGCTCGAGAAGGCGGTCGCCGCCGGCTTCCGCAGCGTCGTCCGCTCGGCCGACGCCGACCTGCTCGCCCGGCTCGACGCGGCGCTGTGGACGTATGACCCGGCGTCGTTCCTGCCGCACGCGGTCGACGGGCCGTTCGCCGCCGAGCAGCCGGTCCTGCTGACGACCGCCGAGACCGACGCCAACGCCGCCGACCTGATCGCCGTCGTCGACGGCGTCCTGCCCGGCGACCTCGCTCCCTACCGCCGCGCGCTCTACCTGTTCGACGGCGGCGACGAGGCGGCGCTGGCACGCGCGCGCGGGCACTGGCGGGCGCTGAAGGACCGCGACGGCGTCACCCCGGTCTATTGGCGCGAGGGCGGCGGCGGGCGGTGGGAGAAGGTGGGCTGACTTGCCTTGGGCCGCGCTGCGGCCTAGAGCGGCGGCGCTTCCACCAACTCAGCCGCTTGCGCCGGAGACCCCATGGCCACCGAACGGACGTTTTCGATCATCAAGCCCGACGCGACGCGGCGCAATCTGACCGGCGCGGTCAACGCCATGATCGAGGGCGCGGGACTGCGCATCGTCGCGCAGAAGCGCCTGCAGCTGACGCGCGCTGAGGCCGAGGGTTTCTATGCCGTCCACCGCGAGCGCGGCTTCTTCAACGACCTCGTCGAGTTCATGATCTCGGGCCCCGTCGTCGTCCAGGTGCTCGAGGGCGACAACGCCGTCGCCGCGTATCGCGAGGTGATGGGCGCGACCAACCCGGCCAATGCTGCGGAAGGCACGATCCGCAAGGTCCATGCGGAGTCGATCGAGGCGAATACCGTCCACGGGTCTGACAGCCCGGAGAACGCGGCGATTGAGATCGCCTACTTCTTCGCGCAGACCGAAATCACGGGCTAACCCCCTCTCCCGCTTGCGGGAGAGGGCGAGAGACGCGCCTGCAGGCGCGGCCCGGGGTGAGGGTGTGGGGTCGTGGCATCGACCGGCCTCTCCACTTACCACCCTCAGGTACACCCTCACCCGCCGCGCTGCCGCGCGAGTCGCCTCTCCCGCAAGCGGGAGAGGAAGTCAGATCGGCAGCCGCGCCAGCCGCTTCGGCGCGCTTGCCCGCCAGCTGCGGGTCAGCCAGTCCTCGACATGGTCCCAGTCGACGGCACCGGTGTCGAGGCGGATGCCGATCCACCCGGCCGGGCCGAGGTAGGCCGGGCGGAAGTAGAGCTCGGGGTCCTGCTCGATCAGCGCCGCCTGCTCCTCGACGCCGCTCGCCTTGACCAGCACCGCGGTGCGGCCGTCGCCGTGGTGGTTGGCGCTCCACCGCGCGAAGAAGGTGCCGCCGCGGACGAAGAAGCCGGGGGTGCCGTGCGTCAGCCGCTCCTCCGCTTCCGGCAGTGCCAGCGCTAGGGCCCGGACGCGGTCGAGCAGCGCCTCGGGGCGCACCTCGCGCGACACCAGCTCGGCGACGACGCGCGGATAGAGCTGATGCTCGGCATGATGCACGCGTGCCGCCAGCGTCTCCGCTGTGTCGCCGGGCGCGACGGCGACGCGGACCCGCCCCAGTATGGGCCCGCCGTCGAGGTCCGGCGTGACGAGGTGGACCGTCGCCCCGGTCACGCGCTCCCCGGCCGCCAGCACCGCCTCGTGGACGTGCGTCCCCTTGTGCGCGGGCAGCAGCGACGGGTGGATGTTGACCATCCGCCCCGCCCAGTGCGCGACGAAGCCATCCGACAGCAGGCGCATATAGCCGGCGAGCGCGACGTGGGTGACCCCGGCGCGGGTCAGCTCGGCGTCGAGGATGGCGTCGAAGTCGGCGCGCGGGACGCCCTTGTGGTCGCGGGCGAAGGTCGGCACGCCCTCGGCGGCGGCGAGCGCCAGCCCCGGCGCGGCGGGGTTGTTCGAGGCGACGAGGACGACCTCGTAGGGGCAGTCGGGCAGGCGCGAGGCGTAGAGCAGCGCCGCCATGTTGCTGCCGGTACCCGAGATGAGGATGGCGAGGCGGGCCTTCGCTACCGGCGCTCCGCCGATATCAGGCATGATGCGTCGCGCTCCACGGCGCGCGGTCGCTCCAAGTCTCGGGTCCGCCGATGACAGTGCAGCCGCGCTCGCCGGCCTCGACGACGCCAATGCGGTGAACGACTTCGCCGGCGTCGCTCAGGTCGCGGGTGAGGACATCGGCCTCGCCTGAGGCGACGCACAGCACCATGCCGATGCCGCAGTTGAAGGTGCGCGCCAGCTCGCCCGGCTCGATCCGCCCCTGCGCCTGCAGCCAGGCGAACAGCGGCGGCAGCGGCCAGGCGTCGGCGTCGATCCAGGCGTGCGCGCCCGCCGGCAGGATGCGCGGCACGTTCTCGAGCAGCCCGCCGCCGGTGATATGCGCCAGCGCATGGACCCGCCCAGCCTTCAGGTGTGGCAGCAGCGTCTTCACGTAAATCCTTGTCGGCGTCAGCAGCGCTTCGCCGAGCAGGACGTCGATGTCGAACGGGGCGGGCCGGTCGAGCCGCGCGCCGCTGACCTCGACCAGCCGGCGGATCAGCGAAAAGCCGTTCGAGTGCGCCCCCGACGAGGCGAGGCCGAGCAGCACGTCGCCCGGCGCGACGCGGTCGCCCGTCAGCTGCCGCCCGCGTTCGACCGCACCGACGGCGAAGCCGGCGAGGTCGTAGTCGCCGGGCGCGTACATCCCCGGCATCTCGGCCGTCTCGCCGCCGATCAGCGCGCAGCCGGCGAGGCGGCAGCCCTCGGCGATGCCGGCGACGACGCGCGCCGCGACTGCCGTATCGAGCTTCCCAGACGCGAAATAGTCGAGGAAGAACAATGGCTCCGCGCCTTGAACGACGAGGTCGTTGACGCACATCGCGACGAGGTCGATGCCGACCGTGTCGTGCCTGCCGGTCGCGATCGCCAGCTTGAGCTTGGTCCCAACCCCGTCGTTCGCCGCGACGAGCAGCGGGTCGCGATAGCCTGCGGCCTTCAGGTCGAAGAACCCGCCGAAGCCCCCCAGCTCTGCGTCGGCGCCGGGGCGCGCGGTCCCCCGGGCGAGCGGCGCGATCATCTTCACCAGCGCATTGCCTGCCGCGATCGAGACGCCAGCGTCGGCGTAGGTCAGGGGCACGGGCGTGTCGCTCATCGCTGGCTGTTTAGGGGCACCGGCGGACCAGGGCAAATACTGCGGTCTCGTGGGTCGGAAGGGGGCAGGTGCGCGGCCAAGCTTCCTAGGGGATGTCCCGTTGCCACGCCGCCGGCCCGGCGCTCCGTGCGCCGTTCTTGCCCGCGGGGCCGCCATCGGCCAAAGACGCGGGACAGATGTTCCGCCTCCTCTTGCCCGCCGCGCTGCTGATCGCCGTGCCCGCCGCTGCCGCGCCGGCCGGGCCCGGCGCGTTCAAGATCGGCGGCATTGCCGTCGATGTCGTCGCCAAGGATGCCGTCGAGGCGCGCGCGGCTGCCTATCAGCTCGCCGAGCGCCGCGCCTGGCCGCTGCTGTGGGCGCGGATGACCGGCGACAGCCCGACCGCCGCGCCCAAGCTCGGCGACGGCGCGATCGAAGCGATGGTCGCCGGGGTCGAGATCGAGCAGGAGCAGTTCTCGACGACGCGCTACATCGGCCGGCTGGCGATCGTCTTTGACCGCGACCGCGCGAGCGGGCTGCTCGGGCAGGGCGCGCAGGCCCCACCGATGCTGCTGCTGCCGGTGTTCATCGACGGTGCCGGCGTGCGAACAGTGTATCAGGCAAAGACGCCGTGGACCGCGGCGTGGCTTCGTTTCCGCGATGCGGCGAGTGCGCTCGACTATGTCATTCCAGCGGCGAACGCTGGCGACAACGTCGTGCTGACGGCGTGGCAGGCGCATCGCGGCGACCGGCCGCTGTGGCGGACGATCCTCAGCCGCTTCCGCGCGAGCGACGTGCTGACGGCCGAGATCCGTCTCGTCCGGCAGTGGCCGGGCGGGCCGGTCGTGGCGACCGTCGTCGCACGGCATGGCCCCGACGCGACCGAACTTGGCCGCGCCGGCTTCCGCGCGAGTGGTCCGGCGGGCGTCGATGCCATGCTCGACGACGCCGTCCGCGCGGTCGATGCCATTTATGTCAAGGCCTTGGCCAACGGCCAGCTGCAGGCGGAGAAGGGCCTGCGGATCGAGCTCGAGCCGCTGATCGGCACCGGCGCGGTCATCGGCGGCGGCGGCGCGGCGGCGGCGAGCGTCGGCGGGACCGAAGCCAATGTCGCGACGCCCGACGCGCGCAGCTGGGCAGCGATCGAGGCCGAGGTCCGATCCACCCCCGGCGTCACCGGCGTGACTCTGTCGCGGCTGGCGCTCGGGGCCGTGTCGCACATCGTCATCCGCCACGCCGACAGCGACGCTGCACTCGCCTATCACCTTGATCAGAAAGGCTTTCGTCTTGCGCCCGACGCGGCGGGAACGCTGCTCAGGCGCAAGGTGGCGGGAGATCCCGCGGTGCCGCCGCCCCCGACCGCCGCCGATCTCGCCGGCGCGGAGGTCATCGCCGAGCCCGACGCCATGCCCGCCGACGCGCCCGCCCGACCCGCGGCCAAGCCCCCTGCCAAGCCGCGCGACCCGCTCGCACCGCGCTAAGTCCTTGGCGCAGCTGCCGCTTCCGCTCGCCTACGCCGCCGACGAGGGCGCGGCGAGCTTCGTCCATGCCGCCGCCAACGCCGATGCCGTCGCTTGGCTGGCGCAGCCGCCGGCGGCGCGGACCCTGCTCGTCGGGCCGCCGACGTCGGGCAAGACGCACCTCGGCCGTTTGTTCGCCGAACGCCACCGCGCAATGCTCGTCGACGATGCCGAAGCCGTTGATCAGGAACGGCTTTTCCATATCTGGAACGCGGCTGCGGCAGCCGCTCCGGTACTGTTCACCGCCCGCGAGGTGCCGCGCCGGTGGGTGACGCTTCCCGACCTCGCCTCGCGGTTGGCGGCGACGCCGACCCTGGTCATCGGCCCGCCCGACGAGGCACTGCTTTCCGCCCTGATAATCAAGCACTTCGCCGATCGCGGCGTCCGCCTCGCACCGGAGGTCGCCGCCTACACCGCGCTGCGGATCGAGCGCAGCTTCGCCGCCGCCGCACGGGTCGTCGCCGTGCTCGACGCCGTGGCGCTCGCCCGGATGCGGCAGGTCACGGTGCCCCTCGTCCGCGAGGTGCTGGAGGGGCAGGGCGACTTGCTCGGCGACCCCGCCGAGCCTAGGCTAAGCCCATGACGATCAAGGCGTTTCTGTGGTTCGACAGCGACGCCGAGGCGGCCGCGCGCTTCTACTGCGATCTGTTCCCGGACAGCCGCGTCGACCACGTGACGCACGCCCCTGGTGACGATCCCGCGGGTGCGGCGGGTCACGTGCTGACGGTCGCGTTCACCCTGTTTGGCCGGCCGTTCGTGGCGATGAACGGCGGTCCCGGCCACACGTTCACCGACGCCATCAGTCTGTCGATCGAGACGGCGGACCAGGGGGAGACCGACCGCTATTGGGATGCGCTGATCGCCGACGGTGGCCGCGCGGTAATGTGCGGCTGGTGCGTCGACCGGTGGGGCCTATCGTGGCAGATCGCGCCGCGCGCGCTGATGGCGGGGCTGAACGACCCCGATCCCGCCGCGGCGAAGCGGGTGTTCGCGGCGATGATGGGCATGGTCAAGATCGACATCGCGGCGGTCGAGGCGGCGCGGGCGGAAGGCTAAACGTGCACAAGCAAGAGCGTTCGCTAATCATACCTACACAGTGCCAAGGCAGAGTGGCTGGAACTCTCGTCACCAAAGGCGTCCTTTTCGCCTCTTGTGAACCATCGCGTTCCGCCGACGGGTGCCGCAGGTAAACGTTTGTCTGAACGCATGAATCCCGGACTACCTGATAGCTTCTCTTGCGCTTCCGATATCAGCTTCAGTCCATCGTAGCCTAAATTGACGAGTTGCCCTCCTGCGGCTGTGACGATCTTTGCCGCCTTCGATCCGCCGATCGCATCGCCTACGAGCGATGTAGCGCGACGTCCCGCGAAGTAGTGATCCGAATCCCTTCCAACCAGATCAACGGAAGACGCCGCGTCGACCTCGCGTTCCCGCACATTCGCCGACCAAGCCGATTCGAGCTTTTCCGCGACAGTGCCATTGGGTAGCCGCTCGTTCGCAGCTTTTATGTGCCGATTGATCCGAAGCATGACTGCGTGATCGTGCTTGCTCCGTGCCATAGCGCCTCCTGCGGAGCAGAACGCGGAAGCCAATGAGCTCGTGATCGGGGAGACGCGACGGACG
>JAFARM010000151.1 GCA_019245455.1 Sphingomonadaceae bacterium
CGCTGTACGGCATCGACAACGGCAACAACCCGCGCAGCGTCGCCACCGTCGACGGCAAGTCGTTCTACGTCTCGGGCCAGGGCAACCGCGACGCGACCGGCGGCGTCTTCTACGCTGTGCGCGGCGCGTCGCGCGCGACGGCGATCACCGGGCTCGACACCAGCGGCGGCACGCGGGCGCAGGACACGCGCGACGTCCAGATCGTCGGCAACCAGCTCTACGTCTCGGTCGACAGCAAGGAAGGCAGCGGCAACAACCGCGACTATGTCGCGACGCTGGGCACGGCGGGTGCGCTGCCGACGACGCTCGCCAACGGCGGCACCGGCCCGGCGCGCCTGCCGGGCTATGGCAACAACGGCGGCACCGGCAAGCTGACCCTGACGGCGCAGACGACGAACGGGATCAACGCCGCGGGCCGCGAGATCAACCTCAGCCCCGACGGCTTCTTCTTCGCCTCGCCGACCGTGCTCTACGTCGCCGACACCGGCCAGCCGAAGAACGATTCGGTGTCGAACGACGCGCCCTCGCTGCGCTCGAGCCTGGGCGACGGCGGGCTGCAGAAGTGGATTCGCGGCACCGATGGTAGCTGGAGTCTCGCCTACACGCTGTCGGCCGGCCTCAGCCTCGTCGCCAACAGCGCCGCGTCGGGCGTGACGGGGCTCGCGGGCCTTGCCGGTGAAGTCGACGGCGGCACGGTCAACCTGTACACGACGAGCTACATCATCGGCGACGTCGGCGCGACGTACCTCTACGGCATCAGCGATGCGCTCGGCGCGCGCACCCGGCCGACGGGCGAGCGCTTCACAACGCTCGCCACCGCGCCGAACGATTCGAAGTTCCAGGGCGTCGCGCTCGCGCCCGTTCCCGAGCCCGCCGCCTGGGCGCTGATGCTTGGCGGCTTCGCCCTGGTCGGCACCGCGGCGCGGCGGCGGCAGGCGCGCGTCGCCGCCTGACGCTCAGGCGAGCGGCGCGGCGAGCAGCGCCGGCTTGCGGCCGGCAAGGTCGAGGACAAGATCGCCGAAGAAGCTGTTGGCCCAGGCGAACCAGGGGCGGGTGATCGTCGCCGGCCGGTCGGGGTCGAACGATTCGTGGACCAGCCCCGTCGCCGCGCTGCCCGCCTTCAGCACCCGCAGGCAGTCGCGGATCACGCCGTCGTCGTCATGCGCGAAGGCGCGGGCGATGGTCGCGAGCGGCCAGATGCGCCCCGCCGGCGTGTGCGGGCTAGCGATGCCGGCCCCAGCCGTCCCGCGGGTGAACCACGGATTGGCCGGCCTCCACGCCGCCGCCAGCGTGCGGCGGAACAGCGGATCGTCGCGCCGCGCCGCGCCGAGGTAGGCGAGGCCGGTCAGGCTCGGCAGGTTCGGCTCGTCGAGGAACACCGCGCCGCCGAAGCCGTCGACCTCATACGCCAGCACCGTCTCACCCGACGGCAGACGCATCGTCCCGTACCGCGCAAGCGCGGCGTCGACCGTCGCGGCGAGCGCCCGGGCCCGCGCCGCCGTCGCGCACGTGTCGCCGGTCGCGTCGAGCACCCCGGCCAGACCCACGAGCGCGCTGACGGCGAAGCGGTTGCCGGGGACCGAAAAAGGCAGCATCGCGGCGTCGTCGGAGGCGCGGAAGGCCGTGCGGATCAACCCGACGGCGCGCGCCGGCGGCCCGGCGCCGTCGTTCGCCAGCGTCTCGTTGGGATTGGTGCTCAGCCGCTGGAAGCGATACGGGCCGGTGCCCTGCTGCTCGACGACAAGCGTTTCGACGGCGAGCGCCATCGCCGCGCGCCATCCGCCGCCAAACGGCGTCCGGTCGCCCGTCGCCGCCCAGTATCGCGCGGCGAGCCGCATCGGCCACAGCAGCGAATCGACCTCCCACTTCCGCGCGGCGACGCCGGGGCGCATCTCGGTATGATCGCTCTTGGCCCAGTCGAGCGACGTCGGCGCGGCGGGATCGGCCATGAAGGCGTTGGCGTAGGGGTCGATGCGGATCGACCGAGCCTGCCGCGCGATGACTCCGGCGAGCAGCCGCCGCAGCGCCGGATCGCGCGGGCTGAGCGCGACATAGGGCAGGACCTGCGCCGCGCTGTCGCGCAGCCACATCGCCGGTATGTCGCCGGTGACGAGGAAGGTGTCGGGGTCGGCGTCCGTCCCACCCAGCGTCACCGTCGTATCCAGGGTGTT
>JAFARM010000293.1 GCA_019245455.1 Sphingomonadaceae bacterium
CCCTACGCGGGGGTTAGCGCCGGGCCGCGCGCGGCACCGGTCAAGGACCTGCGCTTGAGCTTTCTCACCCGCTTCGACCGCTACCTCGCCCGGCTGATCCTGGTGCCCCTGCTCGCCTGCCTGACGATCGCGGCGATGCTGCTGCTGCTCGACAAGATGCTGAAACTGTTCGACTTCGTCATGAACGAGGGCGGGCCGGTGTCGGTCGTGTGGAAGATGCTGGGCAACCTCATCCCCGAATATCTGTCGCTCGGGATCCCGATCGGCGTGCTGCTCGGCATCCTGCTCGCCTTCCGCGGGCTGGCCCTGTCGAGCGAGCTCGACGCCCTGCGCGCGGTCGGCGTGTCGTACAACAGGATGCTGCGCGTGCCGTTCGCCTTCGCGCTTGTCTTCGCCGCCGTCAGCTTCGTCATCGTCGGTTTCGCCGAGCCCTTCTCGCGCTACGCCTATGAAGGGCTGCAGTTCGAGCTGCGGTCGGGGGCGCTCGGCGCATCGATCAAGGTCGGCGAGTTCGCCAAGCTCGCCAAGACGACGACGCTCAGGGTCGAGGAGAGCCGCAACAAGGGCGCCGACCTGCGCGGCCTGTTCGTCCAGACCGAGGGCAAGGACGGTCAGCGCGTCGCCGTCACCGCCGAACGCGGCACCTTCCTGTCGACCGACGACCCCGACGTCATCCTCCTGCGCCTGACCAACGGCACGATGGTCCATACCGCGTCGAGCTTCGTCGTGCCGCGCGTCCTGACCTTCAAGCAGCAGGATCTGCCGGTCAACCTGCCGGCGATGGGGGCGTTCCGAGCGCGCGGCGACGAGGACGCCGAGCTGACGCTGCCCGAACTCGCCCGCCGCGCCGGGCAGCCCGAATCGATGACGCGGACGCAGAACCTCGCCTCGCTGTGGCGGCGCATCGCGCTCGTCGCGGTGATGTTCGTCCTGCCGTTCCTGGCGATCGCGCTCGCGGTTCCGCCCAAGCGGTCGACATCGGGGCTTGGCGTGTTCCTGTCGATCATCTTCCTCGTCGTCTTCTTCAAGACCAGCCAGTACGGCGAGGCAATGGGCAAGATCGGCGCGGTCGATCCGGTGCTGGCGCAGGTCGTGCCGTTCGGTATCTTCGCCGGCCTGTCGCTGTACCTCTACTATGTCCTCGCGTTCGTTCCCGGCGGGCAGCCGATCGGCGCGCTCGACCGCTGGGCAGCCAAGCTCAGGACCCTCGTCGCCGGGCTCGTGCGGCGGCCGACGCCGTGGCGCGAGGCGACGACCCCGGCGGGAGCGCCAGCCGAATGACGCTGTTCCCGTCGCGCACGATCGCGCTCTACACTGCCAAGCTGCTGCTGACGCGCAGCGCCGCCTTCCTCGCCGGGCTGGTCGTGATCCTGATGACGCTCGACCTGCTCGGCGAATCGTCGAAGATCCTCGCGGTGCACGGCAACACCGATGCCGACCTGTGGCACTATATCGGCCTGCGCGTGCCGCAGCTGATCGCCCTGTTCCTGCCGTTCGCCGTCCTGCTGGGCACCTTGGTCGCGCTGGCGACGCTGAATGCGAATTCCGAAGTCATCATCTTCAAGGCGGCCGGGATCTCGGCGCACCAGATCCTCTTCCCGCTAATCCTGGCCGCGCTCGGCATCGCGGTCGTCAACTTCGCCTTCAACGAGGCGGTCGTGGTCAAGGCGAACAAGGCCCTCGCCGAATGGCAGGCGGCGGGGTACGGCAAGGTCGCGCGCAGCAGCCCGGCGCAGAGCGAGGTCTGGGTTCGCAGCGGGGCCGACCTGTTCCACGCGGAGACGGTCACCGGACAGGGAGCGAACACCCTGCTCCACGGCGTGACGATCTATGTCCGCGACCACGACAAATTGGTGTCGTTCATCCACGCCAGCGAGGCACGGCCGGTGGCCAGCGGCTGGCAACTGGCGAACGCCGGCATCTTCGACGTCGCGCGCGGCGTCGAGCGGCGGCAGGCGCTCTATGACTTCTCCAGCGACGCCGGTCCCGACCAGTTCACGACGACGACGATCACGCCGGCCTATACCCCGTTCTGGAAGCTGCTGCCGGCGATCGCCGAGGAGCGTGCGGCGGGCAAGCGCGTGACACCGCTGGTCGCTGCCGCCAACCACAAGATCTCAGGCCCTCTGTCGGCGATCCTGATGCCGCTCTTGGGATCGGTCGCGGCGTTCGGATTGGCGCGATCGGGGCGGCTGTTCGTCCGTGCCGTCACCGGCATGGGGCTCGGCTTCGCCTTCTTCGTCGCCGACAATTTCATGGTGGCGATGGGGGGCTTCGGCACCGTGCCGCCGCTGCTCGCGTCGTGGGCGGCGTTCCTGCTGTTCCTGCTGATCGGCGAGGCCGTCCTGTTCCGCAGCGAGGAGTAGCGTCCTAAAAGTGCCGTATTGCGTTCCTATATGGACGCTTATGGATGGAGCAGCCCCCGTGAACGCCGTTGCCGGCACTGCGCCGATCTGGAAGCGGTCGCATTACCTGAACCGGATGACCCTGCGCGAGCTCGTCGTCGCCTATTTCCAATATTATACCATCCGCACCTACCTCGCGATCGCGGCCGTCGCGTTCGGCATTGCCGTGTGGTCGCCGCCGACGCTTGTGCAGGCGGCGGCGATCATTGTCTTTGTTGCGCTGGCCTATCCGCTCGTCTGGTATTGCCTCCACCGCTGGGTGCTGCACTCGAAGTGGATGTGGAAGGTGCCCTTTCTCGCCTCGACCTGGAAGCGCATCCACTACGACCACCATCAGGACCCGAACCACCTCGAGATCCTGTTCGGCAGCCTCAAGAGCGAGCTGCCGCCGGTGTTCCTGATGACCTTGCCCGCCGGCTACCTGATCGGCGGCATCGGCGGAGCCGGCGTTGCTCTCGCCGCCGGCGTGCTGACGACGTGCTTCTACGAGTTCTGCCACTGCATCCAGCACCTGTCGTACAAGCCCAAGGCGAAGTGGCTTCAGGAGATGAAGGCGCGGCACATGGCGCACCATTTCCACGACGAGACCGGCAATTACGGCATTACCAATTTCGCCTGGGACCGGCTGTTCGGCACTTTCTACGAGCGCAGCGCGCGGCCGCAGCGGAGCGCGACGGTGTTCAACCTCGGCTACACGGAGGAGGTCGCGGCCCGTTATCCGTGGGTCGCGCGCCTGTCGGGCGGCGTCGCCACCGGCCACCCGCGCCAGCGCGATCGCATCCCCGACCGCAAGGCGGCGTAAGCGTGGCAGCGGGCGCGGTCACCGTCGTCGAGGCGACGACGAAGGCCGATCGCGGCCGCTTCATCGACCTGATCTATCGCCTCTACGCGCGCGATCCGCATTGGGTGCCGCCGCTCAGGGGCGAGGCGCGCGGCCTGATCGAGGGCATCAAGACCAATCCCTGGTTCGAGCACGGCCGCGCCAGATACTGGCTGGCGCTAAGGGACGGCAAGGTCGTTGGCCGCATCTCGGCGCAGGTCGACCGGCTGGTCCTCGATCACATGGGCCCGCACATCGGGCACTGGGGCCTGTTCGAGTGCGAAGACGATCAGGCCGTCGCCGGCGCCCTGCTCGGGGCTGCCGAAGCGTGGCTGCGCGGCGAAGGCATGACGACGGCGATGGGGCCGTTCAGCATCTCGATCTGGGATGAACCGGGTCTCCTTGTCGACGGCTTCGACCGCTCGCCCGCGGTGATGATGGGTCATCACCTGCCCTACTACGCGAAGCTGATCGAGGCGCACGGCTATCGCGGCGTCAAGGACCTGCACACCTACGAGCTGCCGATCGACAAGCCCTTCCCCGACATCGTCCAGAAGATCGTCGCGGCGAGCGAGAAGAGCGGCAAGTTCATCACGCGCACTGCCGACAAGACGCGCTTCGCCGAGGAGGCGGCGATCGTGCTCGGCATCCTCAACGACGCGTGGCAGGACAATTGGGGTTTCGTCCCGCTGACGCCGCTCGAAGTCGCCTTCGTCGGCAAGAAGCTGAAGCCGATCGTCTACGGCGACCTCGTCCGCATCGCCGAGATCGACGGCAAGCCGGTCGCCTTCATGATCGCGCTGCCCGACGTCAACGAGATCATCCGCGGGTTCGGCGGCCGCCTGTTCCCGTTCAACTGGATCAAGCTGCTCTTGGCACTGCGCAAGCCCAAGGTCCGGCGGATTCGCGTGCCGCTGATGGGCGTGATCAAGCCGCTCCAGGGAACGCGGCTGGCGTCGATGATGGCTTTTCAGATGATCGAGTATATCCGCCGGGCCTCGTTCGAGAACTATGGCGCGACGCGCGGCGAGATCGGCTGGATCCTGGAAGACAATGGACCGATGCGGTCGATCGCCGACGTCATCGAATCGAAGGTGACGCGAACCTATCGCATCTACGAACGCGCGCTCTGAAGTCGGCGAAGTTCACGAAGTTCACGCGCGTCACGGTGTTTTCCTACAGCGCGAGCTCGACCCACGCCGGTACATGATCCGACGCACGTTCGCCGCCGCGCACAGCACGGTCGATGCCGGCGTGGGTCAGGCGGTCGGCGGCGGCAGGTGACAGCAGCAGGTGGTCGATGCGCAAGCCCAGGTCGCGCGGCCAGGCTCCGGCCTGATAGTCCCAAAACGTATAGGCGGCACCGGCCGGCTGCACTGCGCGGACGGCGTCGGTCCAGCCCTGGAACAGCAATGTGCGGAACTTCGCCCGCGTCGCCGGCTGGATCAGCGCGTCTGCCGCCATCGCTGTCTCGCTGAACACGTCGACCGCTTCCGGGCAGACATTGTAGTCGCCGGCGAGGACCACCGGCGTCTCGCCCGCCAGCAGGACCTGCGCCCGCGCCGCCAGCCGGTCGAACCACGCGAGCTTGTAGTCGAACTTCGGCCCCGGCTGCGGGTTGCCGTTGGGCAAATAGATCGAGGCGATGCGGACGCCGCAGACCTCTGCCTCCAAATAGCGGGCGTGGTCGTCGGCGGGATCGCCATCGAGGCCGCGCGCTGTCTCGACCGCCGGCTCCTTCGACAGGATGGCGACCCCGTTGAACCCCTTCTGCCCGTGAACCAGTGCCTGATAGCCGGCGGCGGCGATGGCGTCGGTCGGGAAGCCGCTGTCGACGGTCTTGATCTCCTGCAGGCAGGCGACGTCGGGGTCGGCTTCGGCCAGCCAGTCGAACAGGCGCGGCAGGCGCGCGCCGATACCGTTGACGTTGAAGGTGGCGATTTTCACGAAACAAACTGCCTCGACGCTAAGTCCATCCGCTCATGCTGAGCCTGTCGAAGCACGCGCGAGGGTCGTCCGTGCTTCGACAGGCTCAGCATGAGCGGGCTTTGACGAGGAGACGGGTTGGCACGAGCGGGCGCGTGCCGGGCATCAGACCGAAAACGACGATCCGCAGCCGCAGCCGCTCGCCGCGTTGGGGTTGGTCACGCGGAACGCCGCCGCGCCCATCGTCTCGACATAGTCGACCTCGGCGCCTTCAAGAAACGGCAGGCTGACGGGATCGACGAGCATGGCGACGCCGTCGGTCTCGACGACGAGGTCGTCGTCGGCCGCGGCGCTCTCCAGTCCGAACTTGTACTGGAAACCGGCGCAGCCGCCGCCGTCGACGGCAAGGCGCAGCTTCAATCCCGGCTTGCCTTGCCGCGCGGCGATGGCAGCGACGCGGGCAGCAGCAGCAGGCGACAGAACCGGGCTCATGCTGCCGATGTAGGCCGCCCCCGCCCGCTTGTCATCCCCGTGAGGTTAGAGCGCCGCCGTCGGCTGCGCCGGCCCGATCGTCGCCTCGCCACTGTGCTGCGCCGCCAGGACATAGTCGCTGGCGTCGAGATAGGGG
>JAFARM010000234.1 GCA_019245455.1 Sphingomonadaceae bacterium
GTTGTGAAGCTCGTCGTACGTGATGTAGCCGCGCTTCTTGGCGCGGGCGATCAGCTTCTTGATCGACGCTTCGTTGAGATCCAGGAGCGGGGCTCCGTCCGTGTCCGCCTTGATCGCCGACTCGTCCGCGTCCGCCGTCCCGTTCGCCTTTGCCATCAATATCGTCCAATCGGTTGCGCGGCCGACTCGCGTCAGGGGTGGAGCCGCTTACTCGTTAATGACGGCAAATCCAACCGCGCCGTTGACGGCTTCGCCATCGGCCAGTTCCGCCCGGACTTCATGGTTGCGCCGCACCGCCGCGAAGTCGCCTTCCGCCATGCTCGTTCGGAAATGGGCATTGGTTACAGCAATGTCATCCCCCAGCCGCGCGTCGGCGACCAAAGCATCGAGAAATCTGCAAAACTGAGCAGCGGCAAGCGGCAGCGGCGTGTCGCGGCGAAGGAAGCCGAGGTTGCCAATGCCCGGCCGGAACGCCGCCAGCAAGGTCACGGCCGCATCTCCCGCGCCGCGCGCGGCGACCGCCGACTGCAGCCGGTCGGCGTCGGGCGCGGCGTCGCCGGCATACGCGTCGAGCAGCGCCGTCCGCAGCGCATCGTGCCGCGGGTCGGCAATGCGCAGCGCCGCCAGCGGCTCGAACCCGGCGTCGATCAGCGCCGGGCGCAGCAGGCAGGCGGTCAGCACCTGCTCGACCATCGCCGCGCGCAGATCGGGCCGCCGCGTTCGCAGGACGCCGGGGGAGGGGGTGGACCGCTCACCCTTAACCCACGGCGTCCGCTCCGGCCGGCGGAACTGCGCGTAGAAGCGGTCGCGCAGCTCGCTGCGATAGAAGCGCTGCACGGCCGGGTCGGCGATCGCGGCGGCATGGGCGTCGAGGCGGGCCAGGACCGCGGCGCGGCGCTCGGGGGTCGTCGTGTCCGCCCCTTCCGTCTCGCTCCGCCACAGCCGATCGATCAGCGGCTCGGCCGCCGCCAGCACCCGCTCGACCGCTGCCGCCCCGCCGCTCCGCACCAGGTCGTCGGGGTCCTGTCCCACCGGCAGGGTGGCGAAGCGCAGCGACTTACCCGGCTCGAGCAGCGGCAGCGCCCGCAGCGCCGCGCGCAGCGCCGCCCGCTGTCCGGCGGCGTCGCCGTCGAAGCACAGGATCGGCTCGGGGGCATAGCGCCACAGCAGCGCCAGCTGCGCCTCGGTCAGCGCGGTGCCGAGCGGTGCGACGGCGTCGGCGATCCCCGCCTGCGCCAGCGCGATGACGTCCATATAGCCTTCGACGACGATCAGCCGCTGGCTCTTGCGCGCCGCCGGCCCGGCGCGGTCGAGGTTGTACAGCGTCCGCCCCTTGTCGAACAGCGGCGTGTCGGGCGAGTTCAGGTACTTGGGCTGCCCGTCCCCCAGGATGCGGCCGCCGAAGCCGATCACCCGCCCGCGCACGTCGCGGATCGGAAACATCAGCCGGCCGCGGAAGCGGTCGTAGGACGCGCGGCTGTCGCCCTCCGGCACGACCAGCAGCCCCGCCTCGACCAGCCGCGCCTCGCCGTGGCTGGCGAGCGCCGTCTTCAACCGGGTCCGGCTGTCGGGGGCGAAGCCGAGGCTGAACGCCGCCGCTATTTCCGGCGTCACCCCGCGCTTGCCCAGATAGTCGCGCGCCGCGCCGCCTTCGCCCGCCAGCCACTCGGCAAAGAACGCGGCCGCCGCCGCCGTCACGTCGTGGAGGCTCGCCGCCGCTGCCTCGCGCTCGGCCGCGCGGGGATCCGGCGCGGGCATCGCCAGCCCCGCCTCCTGCGCCAGCGCCTTCACCGCGTCGATGAACCCCAGCCCCTCCTGCTCGACGGTGAAGCGGATCACGTCACCGTGCGCGCCGCAGCCGAAGCAGTGGTAGAAGCCCTTGTCGTCGTTGACGTAGAAACTCGGCGTCTTCTCGTTGTGGAACGGGCAGCACCCCTTCATCTCGCGCCCGGCGCGGGAAAGCTTCACCCGCCGCCCGACGACGCCGGACAGCGACACCCGCGCGCGCAGTTCGTCGAGAAAGGCAGGGGAGAGGGTCACTTCTCCCCTCCCGGAACGGGAGGGGCAGGGGGTGGGCTTTCCCCTCCGGGTACGGGAGGGGCCGGGGGTGGGCAGTCGGCTAACGCCGCAGCAATCGTCCGCAGCACGCCCTCAAGGTTCACCATCACCTCGCGGTTCCAGAAGCGAACCACCCGATATCCGGCACCTTCCAGATATGCCGTCCGTCCCGCGTCGACCTCCGACGAATGCTGCCCGCCATCCACCTCGACGATCAGCTTCCGTGTCCGGCACACGAAGTCGGCGATGAACGGCCCGATGACGATCTGCCGGCTGAACTTCGCCCCATCGAGCGCACTACCGCGCAGGGCCTGCCACAGCTTCCGCTCCGCCGGCGTCGGCGCATTCCGCATCGCGATGGCGCGGCTTCGTTGTTGCCAGGTCACAGGTGATCTGCCCACCCCCGGCCCCTCCCGTTCCGGGAGGGGAGGCGGGCGGCCGTCGCTCACGCCAGCGCGGCCTTCACCATGGCCGAGGCGCTCGACATATCGATCTGCCCGGCGAAGCGCTCCTTCAGCGCCGCCATGACGCGGCCCATGTCCTTGGGCCCGCTCGCGCCCAGCTCAGCAACCAGATCGCGGACCACCGCCTCCGCCTCGCCGGCGCTCATCCGCTGCGGCAGGAAGCTTTCGATCACGCCCAGCTCCGCCCGCTCGGCGTCGGCGAGTTCGGGGCGGTTGCCGGACACGTACATCTCGATCGATTCGCGGCGCTGCTTGGCCATCTTGGTCAGCACGTCGGCAACGGTCACATCGTCGTCCGCCGGCGCGGTGCCGGTGCGGAGCTCGATGTCCTTGTTCTTGAGTGCCGCCGCGATCAGGCGCAGCGCCCCCAGCCGCGCCGAGTTCTTGGCCTTCATCGCGTCGATCGTCGCCGCCTTGATATCGTCGCGGATCATGGAATTCCTGTCGAGTCGTTGACCGCCGACCATAGCCGAACCGGCCCCGCCGACATAGGATTGACCCCGCCGCCGCCGCCCCCTAGACCCTCCGCCGTTTGCCCGCCCGCCATATGTAAGGAACCGCCTTGGCCGACGCCCCGCGCCTGCTCGACCCACCGGCGCGGACGCCGTGGCGGCGCTGGCTGGACGGCCGACCGGGGTCCTTGTCCTCGCCGACGGCACCGTCGTTTGTGGCATCGGCCTGGGTGCCGACGGCAGCGCGGTTGGCGAGGTCTGCTTCAACACCGCCATGACCGGCTATCAGGAGGCGATGACCGACCCCAGCTATGCCGGGCAGATCATCACCTTCACCACGCCGCACATCGGCAACACCGGGGCGAACGCCGAGGACGTCGAGGCGACCAACCCGCACGCGCTCGGCTGCATCCTGAGCGCTTCGCCCAGCGAGGCGGCGTCGTGGCGGGCGGCGCAGACCTTCGACGCCTGGCTGAAGGCGTGGGGGCGCATCGGGCTCGCCGGGGTCGACACGCGCGCCGTGACGCGCCGCATCCGCGACAAGGGCGCGCCGAACGCGGTCATCGCCCACGCGGCGAGCGGCGACTTCGACCTCGACGCGCTGAAGGCGCAGGCGGCGGCGTGGCCCGGGCTCGAGGGCATGGACCTCGCCAAGGCGGTCAGCGCGACGCAGAGCTACACCTGGGACGACGGCCTGTGGACGCTGGGGCAGGGGTATGCGACGCACGCCGGCAACCCCGACGGCCCGCACGTCGTCGCCGTCGACTACGGCATCAAGCGCAACATCCTCAGGAACCTCGTCGCCGCCGGCGCGCGGGTGACGGTGGTGCCGGCGACCGCGACCTTCGACGAAATCATGGCGCATCGGCCCGACGGCATCTTCCTGTCGAACGGCCCCGGCGATCCCGCGGCGACGGGGGTGTACGCGGTGCCGATGATCCAGGCGGTCTTGAACGCCGGCGTGCCGCTGTTCGGCATCTGCCTCGGCCACCAACTGCTCGGGCTGGCGGTGGGAGCGAAGACGTACAAGATGCACCAGGGCCACCGCGGCGCGAACCACCCGGTCAAGCGGCTGGACGACGGGCGCGTCGAAATCACCAGCATGAACCACGGCTTCGCGGTGGATGTTGCGACGCTGCCCGAGGGCGCGAAGGCGACGCACGTCAGCCTGTTCGACGGCTCGCTGGCGGGTCTGGAGCTGACGGACCGGCCGGTGTTCAGCGTGCAGTATCACCCGGAGGCGAGCCCGGGGCCGCAGGACAGCCACTATCTGTTCGAGCGGTTTGTCAACCAGATCAAGGCTGCCAGATGAGCTACCGCGACTTCGAAAATCAGCTCCTCGTAGGGTTATATCGTGCTTGGCAAGATGGACGCGACTTGGTTCCGTTTGGGCGTGTAGTTGCAGATCAAGGTCTGGAATTTGAACGCGGTTGGCTTGTAAGAGCTCACGATAGCTTGACGAGCAAAGGATATGTCCAAGGCCCTGCCAATCGACGCAACGAGGAAATGACTATCGGCCGTCTCACGGCCGATGGCATGCTATTTGTCGAAGATAATCTACTTGATGAATCAGTCGTCGTCGAGGACGATCAGAGCAATTTGGTTCCCGCTGCAGATCGAGTTGTCTCACTTAGCCACAACCAATCTGCCGAAATCGAAATACCTCTTGAAGAAGTCATACGAGAGCTTGATACCAATAATGGCTTATCTGAAGACCCAACCTTTCGACAGCGAGTACTAGGACAGCTTCGTGCCGGGCGCGAGTTAATTCGCGCTGGTGAGTTCAAGCTAGCTCTCTTTCATCTAACCGTCATCACCGCCTTGAATGAGCTCATAGTACGCTATCGTGACGGTATCATCGCTGGATTGGCTACTAATCTTTTGCAGTATCTGATCACTAACGGCTTCGGTAATTGATGCCCCGCCGCACCGACATCTCGTCCATCCTCATCATCGGCGCCGGCCCGATCATCATCGGGCAGGCGTGCGAGTTCGACTATTCGGGGACGCAGGCGTGCAAGGCGCTGCGCGCCGAGGGGTACCGCATCGTCCTGGTCAACTCGAACCCGGCGACGATCATGACCGATCCCGACCTGGCGGATGCGACCTATGTCGAGCCGATCACGCCCGCGGTCGTCGCCAAGATCATCGAGCGCGAGCGCCCCGACGCGCTGCTGCCGACGATGGGCGGGCAGACGGCGCTCAACACCGCGCTGGCGCTGTTCCGCGACGGCACGCTCGCGAAGTACGGCGTCGAGCTGATCGGGGCCGACGCGACCGCCATCGACAAGGCCGAGGACCGGCTGAAATTCCGCGACGCGATGGACGCGATCGGGCTCGAATCCCCGCGCAGCCGCATCGCGCACGACATGAGCGAAGCGCTCGAAGCGCTTGAGTTCACCGGCCTGCCGGCGATCATCCGCCCGTCGTTCACCATGGGCGGGACCGGCGGCGGCATCGCCTATAACCGCGAGGAGTTCGTCCATATCGTTACGACCGGCCTCGACGCCTCGCCGACGACCGAGGTGCTGATCGAGGAGTCGGTCCTCGGCTGGAAGGAATATGAGATGGAGGTCGTGCGCGACCGCGCCGACAACGCCATCATCATCTGCGGCATCGAGAACGTCGATCCGATGGGCGTCCACACCGGCGACAGCATCACCGTCGCGCCGATCCTGACGCTGACCGACAAGGAATATCAGATCATGCGCAACGCGTCGATTGCGTGCTTGCGCGAAATCGGTGTCGAAACAGGGGGTTCGAACGTCCAGTTCGCGGTCGACCCGAAGGACGGGCGGCTCGTCGTCATCGAGATGAACCCGCGCGTCAGCCGTTCCTCGGCGCTGGCGTCGAAGGCGACGGGCTTCCCGATCGCCAAGGTCGCGGCGCTGCTCGCGGTCGGCTACACATTGGACGAGATCGAGAACGACATCACCGGCGCGACGCCGGCGAGCTTCGAGCCTACGATCGACTATGTCGTGACAAAGATCCCGCGCTTCGCCTTCGAGAAGTTCAAGGGGGCGGAGGCGGTGCTCGGCACGGCGATGAAGTCGGTCGGCGAGGTCATGGCCATCGGCCGCTCGATCCACGAGAGCCTGCAGAAGGCGCTGCGCGGGCTGGAGACCGGGCTGACCGGCTTCGACGAGGTGCCCGAGCTCGTCGGCGCGTCGGACGAGGAGATCGCCGCGGCGCTGTCGATCCCCGGGCCAGACCGGCTGCGGATCGCGGCGGACGCGCTCCGGGCGGGGTTCAGCGTCGAGCGGGTGCACGCGATTGCGAAGTACGAGCCGTGGTTTCTCAACCGGATCGCAGAGATTGTTGCGGCGGAGGAGGAGGTGCGGGGCGGAGGACTTGACAATGTTCTTCCCCGTCATTCCCGCGAAAGCGGGAACCCATCTCCAGCGGCCGAGCGCAATGCGACGGCGATTGTCCAGCGCGACGGAGGGCGGGAGATGGGTCCCCGCTTTCGCGGGGATGACGGGGTAGGGAGCGAACAGAGCGACGCGGAACGGGCCGCCACCCTCCGCCGCCTCAAGGCCATGGGCTTTTCCGACGCGCGGCTGGCAAGGCTCGCCGGTGTCGCCGCCGCCGACGTCACGGCCGCCCGCCAGCGCTTGCGCGTCGCCCCCGTGTTCAAGCGCATCGACACCTGCGCCGGCGAGTTCGCCGCGCGCACCCCGTATATGTATTCAAGCTACGAGACCCCGACCTTCGGCCGCGCCGAATGCGAGGCCGAGCCGACGAATGCGCGCAAGGTCGTCATCCTCGGCGGCGGGCCGAACCGGATCGGGCAGGGGATCGAGTTCGACTATTGCTGCGTCCACGCCTGCTACGCGCTCAAGGCCGCGGGCTTCGAGACGATCATGGTCAACTGCAACCCTGAAACGGTCAGCACCGACTATGACACCGCCGATCGCCTCTATTTCGAGCCGCTGACCGCCGAGGACGTCATCAAGGTCATCACCCGCGAGGCGTCGAACGGCGAGATCGTCCGCGTGATCGTCAAGTTCGGCGGGCAGCCGCCCTTGAACCTTGCGCGCGCACTGAAGGACGCGGGCATCCCCATCCTCGGCACCTCGCCCGACAACATCGACTTGGCCGAGGACCGCGAGCGCTTCGCCGCGCTGGTCCGCGACCTGGGCCTGAAGCAGCCGAACAACGGCATCGCGACGAGCCGCGAACAGGCCGGCGCGATCGCCGCCACGGTCGGCTATCCGGTGCTGATGCGCCCGTCGTTCGTTCTCGGCGGCCGGGCGATGGAGGTGGTGGAGACACCGGCCGCCCTCGACGCCTACCTCCGCGACAACGCCGCGGCACTGTCGGGCGGCCCAGTCCTGATCGACCAGTACCTGCGTGACGCGGTCGAGGTCGACGTCGATGCACTCGCCGACGCCGACACGGTGTTCGTTGCCGGCGTCCTCCAGCACATCGAGGAGGCGGGAGTTCACTCTGGCGACAGCGCCTGCTCGATCCCGCCGCATTCGCTGAGCCCTGCCGTCGTCGCCGAGATCGAACGGCAGACGGCGCTCCTCGCCCGCGTGCTCGACGTTCGCGGCCTGATGAACGTCCAGTTCGCGGTGAAGGACGACCAGGTCTATCTGATCGAGGTCAACCCGCGCGCCTCGCGCACCGTGCCGTTCACCGCCAAGGCGACCGGCATCCCCATCGCCAAGATCGCCGCGCGCGTCATGGCCGGCGAAAGCCTCGCCAGCTTCGGCCTCCAGCGTCCCGATTGGCAGCACATCGCCGTCAAGGAAGCGGTGTTCCCCTTCGCCCGCTTCCCGGGCACCGACCCGGTCCTCGGCCCCGAGATGAAGTCGACCGGCGAGGTGATGGGCATCGACGCCGACTTCGCGATGGCCTTCGCCAAGGCGCAGCTCGCCGCCGGCACGGTGCTGCCGATGGCGGGGACGGTGTTCCTGTCGGTCAAGGACAGCGACAAGGGCGTGGTGCTCGACGCCGCGCGCGACCTGATGGCGATGGGCTTCGACCTGATCGCGACCGACGGCACGGCGCAGTACCTGGTAGGGCAGGGGCTCGCTGTCGCTCGGGTCAACAAGGTGCAGCAGGGCCGGCCGCATATCGTCGACCGGATCAAGGACGGTGGCGTCGCGCTGATCGTCAACACGACCGAAGGCGTCCAGTCGCTCAAGGACTCCGCCTCGATCCGCGCCTCCGCGCTGTACGGCAAGGTGCCGTATTATACCACCGCCTCGGCGTTCAACGCCGCCGCCCAGGCCATTGCCGCGCTCAAGGCGAGGCCGCTTGAAGTGCGCTCCCTCCAGTCATACTATTCGGCGCTGGATTAAGCCCCCGGACCCGAGAGTTGCCGTTACGCGGTGGTCTTTCCTCCGCGGGCACGGGCGTTGAACAGGGAAGTCAGCA
This sequence comes from Sphingomonadaceae bacterium, assembly GCA_019245455.1. GTDB lineage: Bacteria > Pseudomonadota > Alphaproteobacteria > Sphingomonadales > Sphingomonadaceae > Polymorphobacter_B. The sequence continues at coordinate 8,360 of JAFARM010000234.1, forward strand.
CGCATGGCGACGGTCGATAAGTTTCCGATGCTCAGCGAGGGGCACGCGCAGCTCACCGCGCAGCTCCGCGACCTGAAGGAGGTCGAGCGGCCGAAGAATGTCGAGGATATCGAGACCGCGCGCGCCCACGGCGACCTGTCGGAAAATGCCGAGTACCACGCGGCGAAGGAGCGCCAGGGCCAGATCGAGGCGCAGATCATGGAGCTGGAGGACAAGCTCGCCCGCGCCGTTGTCATCGATCCGACGACGCTGTCGGGTGACAAGGTCGTGTTCGGGGCGACCGTCGGCCTGATCGACGAGGACGACAAGGCGGTCACCTATCAGATCGTCGGCCAGACCGAGGCCGACGCCAAACGCGGACGCATCAGCTATTCCTCGCCGCTCGGCCGGGCGCTGATCGGGCGCCGGGTCGACGAGGAGGTCGAGGTGACGACCCCGTCGGGCGACAAATATTACACCATCGCCAAGGTCGACTTCATTTGAAGCCGGAGGGCGGGTTCGGCGGCGAGTCGTTCACCCCGCCGTCCGCGCCCGTCACCCGCGCGATCCTTGCGCTGTGCGTCCTGGTTCAGCTCGCCGCGACGATCGGGGGGGCGCATTTCGGCGCGGTCATGGCGCGCCATGCCGCGCTCATCCCGGGCCGGGTCACCGGGCGGCTGGCATCGCTGCCCGGCGACGTTCCGGCGGTGCTGACGCCGCTGACATCGCTGTTCGTCCACGCCGGCTGGCTTCACCTGACGCTCAACCTCGTCTTCCTGCTGTGGGTCGGGCGCAACGTCGAGATCGTCGTCGGGCGGGCGCGCTTCATCCTGCTGTTCCTGGTCAGCGGCGTCGCCGGCGCGCTGTTCGAGGTCGCCGGCGCGCCGGGATCGGCCGAGCAGGTGATCGGTGCCAGCGGCGCGATTGCCGGCGTCTTTGGTGCCTATGCGATGCTGTTCGCGCGGCAGCGGGCGCGGCCGCGGCGCGTGCTCGGGCTGACGCTGGGCAGCGCCGTGCTCACCGCCTTATGGTTCGCGGCGTCGTGGACGGGGCTGCAGCTGCTGACGGCGGCGGCGTTCAACACGGGCGAGGGCGGGATCGCCGTCCTGTCGCATATCGGCGGCTTCCTCGCCGGCCTGGCCCTCGCTCGCCCGCTGGCGCGGCGCGGGCTGCGATAAGCGCTGTCCTACAGGGGGTTGAGCGGCTAGGTTGCGGGGATGAACAGTGCCTCGCCCACCCTCTCCATCCTTCCGGCCCGCCGGTGCCGCACCGACGTTCCGCCCCCGTGCAGCCAGCGTCGCGGGGTGAACTTTGCGAACTTAGGCCAGGTCCGGCGCGTCTGGCTCGAGCAGGCGGTGGAGGTGGACGACGACGTACTTCATCGCCGCGTCGTCGACGGTGCGCTGCGCGCTCGACCGCCACGCCTTCTCGGCCGACGCATAGTCGGGATAGATGCCAACGACATCGAGCGCGGCGCAGTCGACGAAGTCGAGGCCCTGGGGATCGCGGACGCGGCCGCCGAAGACGAGGTGGAGTTTGCTCATGCCGCGGCCTCTAGCGCGGCGAACTCGGCCTGAACAGTCGCCATCGTGCGCGCCGCCCAGTCCTCGAACTCGGCGCCGTCCCAGGCGCGATGGTCGCCGCGGGCGTAGGCGAGGGCGTTCCTGTGGTAGAACAGCGCGTTCAGCCGGTTGGCGATCCAGCCGTTGGCCGTGCGGATGACCTTGGCCGGGGCGCCGACGACGACCGAGTTCGGCGGCACCACCGTCCCATCGCGGACATAGGCGTGCTGACCGACGATCGAATTGTCGCCGATCACCGCCCCCGAATAGACGGTCGCATTGATGCCGACGAGGACATGGTTGCCGATGGTGCAGCCATGGAGCGTCGCGTGGTGCGTGATCGAGCAATAGTCGCCGACCACGACCGGCCGGCCCAGGTCGGTATGGACCATGACGAAGTCCTGGATGTTGCTGAACCGCCCGATCGCGATATGCGCCGCCTCGCTGCGCATGACGACGTTGGGCCACACCGAGCTGCCCTCGCCCAGCGACACACGGCCGTACAGCTGCGCGCTGGGATCGAGGTAGGCGGCGTGCGCGAGATCGAGCTGCGACGTCACGCGGGACCTTACGCCATCAGGCGGAACGGGTGTTCGCCGACTTCATCATCGCGACGAGCGCGTCGAAGCCGTTCTTCTGGATGAAGGCCGAGAAATCCGCTTCCTGCGTCAGGCTGATATTGATGCCCTCGACAGTGACGTTGCCGATCAGCCACTTGCCACCCTCGCCCTTCTGCACCAGCCAGATGATGTCGATCGGGTCCTTGCCCGGCGTCAGCACGCGCGAGAACACGTCGACGTTGCCGTTCGCGCCGTGCGCCTGCGTACGGACGATCTTGACACTGGCATCGGCGTAGTTGGTCAGCCGGTCAGCATAGACGTTGACGAAATAGTCGGGCAGGACCGCTTGATACGCGGCGAGCTGCGCCGGCGTGATCTGGTTGCGCCAGCGGCGGATCAGCCGCAGCCCCGCTTCGTCAACGGCGAAATTCTCCTTGAGCAGGCCGCGGAACTTGGCCCTGATCGCCGTCTTCGACTGGTTCTCCTTAAGGACGGCAAAAGCGCGGTCGGCAAGCTGCGAGACGAACTCGCCCGCCGCCGTCGCTTCCTGGGGCGTCGCCGCCGTCTGCGCTACTGCCGGAACCGCCACGATTGGCGCAAGCGCCAACGCCGCCGCCAATCCAATCACCATCCGCCGCATTTGCGCGCTCCTCAACGCTGTTCGTCGCCGCTGTAGCGTTAGTTGCCTGAACGCGTCGTGACCGGTCGCGCGAGCGCGCTGGTCGCCTCGTCGAGCACCGTTGTCAACGACTGCGTCAGGCGATCGACAAGCCCCGCAGTGCCGCCCTTGAGCGACAGCTTCGACGGGTCCAACTCGACCTTGGCGGCGGCGACAGCGGCATCGGCAGCGGCTTCGATGCGCGCGCGGACCTCGCCGAACATCTCGCCCTCGACGGCGCTCAGCGGAATCACGGCACCAAGGAGCACACCCGTCGCGGCTCCGACCGCCAGCACCGCCAGCGGATTGTCGTCGACAGTGGCGTTGGCCGATTCGTGCAGCCGGTCCAACTGGGCACGCGCGGCCCCGACTGCCGGCTCGCCCGCAGCCAGATTATCGGCATAGCCCTCGTCATAGTCGGCGTACGCGGCGTAGCTGTCGCCATACTCGATCGTCGCCCGCTGGACGCGGCTGCGGGCAAGCAAGCCGATGCCGACGGCGAGGCCGGCTATGCCAAGGATCAGCGGGTGACCGGTCGCCGCACCCTTGAGCGATGCCACGGCATTGTTTCCGGCACTGCTCAGCGAGCCAAGGGCGTTGTCGACCAGTGCCTTGGGCGACAGCCGCGCCTGAAGTTCGTCGATGGTGTCGGCGATACGCTCGCGTGTCTCGGCGGCCTCGGCTTCGATCGTCTTCGTCTCGTCGGTCATCCAACGCTCCCCCGGATGGTCTCGGCGTCCCGCTTGACCGAGCGAACCGTCTTATCGGGCACTAGGCTCGACGCCGACAGCTTCTTCGCGCCCGCCATGATCAACACGCCGCCGATCACCAGCGCGGCGACACCGACGATGACTGCCGCCCAGCCGGCCCCGACAAGGGGCGTCAGGAAGGCGACGGCGGCACCGAGCAGCGTGAACACCGCGCCGAGCAGGAGTACGGCACCGACGCCGATCCCCGCGCTGCCGCGAACCGCCGCGGCGACATTATCGCGAACCTCTGCCTTCGCCAGCCGGATTTCGGTGCGGACGAGATGATTGCCGTCCTCGACCAGCTGCCGCAGCAGGTCGGCAATCGAGCTTTCCTCGTGGGTCGCCATTATCGGGCCCGCACGATCCGCGACACGACGAACCCGCCGGCAACGGCCAACGCGACGGCGAGCGCCGGGTTCGTCCGGACCAGGGTACGCGTGTCTTCGAGCAGCTCGTCGACCGACTTGTCGTCGATCGTACCGCCCCAAGCCGCCACCCGGTCGGCAGCATCGTGGACATATTTCGCCAGCGGCGCAGCACCGCCGTCTTCAAGCTTGCCTGCCACGTCGCGCACCGCATCGGCGACGCCGTTGAGCGTCGACGAGACCTGCGACTTCGCCTCGCCCACGAGCGACTGAACCGCCTGCGCCGGCTTCGTCGGCCCCGATCCCCCATGCGCCAGCGATGCCGGCGCGGCGGGTACGGCCTGTAGCGGCGGCATATCGAGCGCGTCGTGTGCGGCCGCGATCGGCGGCATCCCGGCAGAGGTCGTGTCGGTCGTCATCGATCAGCCTTTCGGTCGCGGAACGGTGCCCGTGAAGGTCAACCCCCAACGTCATAGGCTTACCCCGGTTCCGCGCCGGTGCAAGCCCGTTACGGAGGCGAAGCGACCGCACCGTTGTCGCGCCGCGGCAGCGACGTTAGGAGGCGCTGAACGCTTCCGGAGTCCATCATGACCGCCATCGTCGACATCCACGCCCGCGAGATCCTCGACAGCCGCGGCAACCCGACGGTCGAGGTCGAGGTCGTGCTCGAGGACGGCAGCACCGGCCGCGCCGCCGTGCCGTCGGGGGCCTCGACCGGCGCGCACGAGGCGGTCGAGCTGCGCGACGGCGACAAGGACCGCTTCGGCGGCAAGGGCGTGCGCAAGGCGTGCGCAGCGGTCGACGGCGAGATCTTCGACGCGCTCAGCGGCATGGACGCGGAGGACCAGGGCGACGTCGACGCGGCGCTGATCGAGCTCGACGGCACGCCGAACAAGGCGCGGCTGGGGGCGAACGCGATCCTGGGCGTCAGCCTGGCGGTCGCGAAGGCGGCGGCCGACGCGCGCGGGCTGTCGCTGCACAAGTACATCGGCGGGGTCGCCGCGCACGTCCTGCCGGTGCCGATGATGAACATCATCAACGGCGGCGCGCACGCCGACAACCCGATCGACTTCCAGGAGTTCATGGTCATGCCGGTTGGTGCCGACACGCTGGCCGAGGGCGTGCGCTGGGGGGCGGAGATCTTCCACACGCTGAAGAAGCGCCTGCACGATGCGGGGCTGGCGACGAGCGTCGGCGACGAGGGCGGCTTTGCGCCGAACCTGTCGAGCCCGGCCGCCGCCTTGGACTTCATCATGGCATCGATCGAGGCCGCCGGCTACCGGCCGGGCGAGGACGTCATGCTCGCGCTCGACGCCGCGGCGACCGAGTTCTTCAAGGACGGCCGCTACGGGCTGGCGGGCGAGGGGCGGACGCTCGAGGCGCACGCGATGGTCGACTATTACGCCGAGCTCGCCGCCAAATACCCGATCCTGTCGATCGAGGACGGCATGGCCGAGGACGACTTCGACGGGTGGAAGCTCTTGACCGAGCGGCTCGGCGCGACGCACCAGCTCGTCGGCGACGACCTGTTCGTCACCAATCCCGTGCGGCTGGAGGACGGCATCCGCCGTGGCCTCGCCAACTCGCTGCTGGTCAAGGTCAACCAGATCGGCACGCTGACCGAGACGCTCGCCGCCGTCGAGATGGCGCACCGCGCGCGCTACACCTGCGTCATGAGCCACAGGAGCGGCGAGACCGAGGACGCGACCATCGCCGACCTGGCCGTCGCCACCAACTGCGGCCAGATCAAGACCGGCAGCCTCGCGCGGAGCGACCGACTGGCGAAGTACAATCAGCTGATCCGCATCGAGGAGGAACTGGGGGATACAGCGCGCTACGCCGGGCGGGCGGTGCTGCGCCACTAAGTTTCTAGGCGGAGACGGCCTTGTTCCTCCCCGGAACGGGGAGGGGGACCGCGCGGCTTCTTCAGCCGCGTGGTGGAGGGGTCGGTCGCCACGCGACGAACGTACGTCGTGTGGCGAACGACCCCTCCGTCACCGCTGCGCGGTGCCACCTCCCCGTTCCGGGGAGGAACGCGAGGCCGGTCCTCTTACTAACCCACCCTTGAACCGCCCCGCCCGTCGCCGTATCGTCCGCGCATGACCGCCCGCGTCCACCCCCTTGTCCTCGCGCGCAAGGCGGCCCTTCCTGCCGCGTGCCTCGCGGTGATCGGCTACTTCGCTTTCCATGCCGTGGCGGGCAACACCGGCGTCATCGCCTGGCAGGGGTACAAAGCCGAACACGCCAAGGTCGCCACCCAGGCGGCGCAGGTCGCGGCGCAGAAGGCGGCGCTCGCGCGGCAGGTGGCGCTGCTCGACCCCCACCACGTCGACCGCGACATGGCCGACGAACTCGTCCGGCGCGATCTGGGGGTCGTTCGTCCCGATGAGGTTATTCTGCCGCTGCCCGACGCCAAGTAGGCCGCTCGCGGGTTGATCGCCCGGTCCAACGGCGTATAGCCGCACAGGTCGAACGAGAGGGCATCGTGCCACATGGCCAAGTCAGCCGCCGCCGCTTCACCGCCGTCGCCTGTCCGCGAACGCCCGGCTGAACCGAAACGGTACAGTGCCAGCAACGACGACCTCCTCGCCTTCTACCGCGAGATGCTGCTCATCCGCCGCTTCGAGGAGCGCGCCGGGCAGATGTACGGCATGGGGCTGATCGGCGGCTTCTGCCACCTCTACATCGGGCAGGAGGCGGTCGTTACCGGTGTCCAGTCGGCGCTGGCGAAGACCGACTCCGTCATCACCGGCTACCGCGACCACGGCCACATGATCGCCGCCGGCATCGACCCCCGCGCCGTCATGGCCGAGCTGACCGGCCGCGCCGCCGGCATCAGCAAGGGCAAGGGCGGGTCGATGCACATGTTCTCGGTCGAACACGGCTTCTACGGCGGCCACGGCATCGTCGCGGCACAGGTGCCGCTCGGCACCGGCCTCGGCTTCGCCCACAAGTACAAGGGCGACGGCGGGCTGGCGGTCACCTACTTCGGCGACGGCGCGGCCAACCAGGGCCAGGTCTACGAAAGCTTCAACATGGCCGAGCTGTGGAAGCTGCCGGTCATCTACGTCATCGAGAACAACCAGTACGCCATGGGCACCAGCGTCAACCGCTCGTCGTCCGAGGACCAGCTCTATCGCCGCGGCGAGAGCTTCCGCGTGCCCGGCATTCAGGTCGACGGCATGGACGTGCTCGCGGTTCGCGGCGCCGCCGACGTCGCGGTGGAGTGGGTTCGCGCGGGCAAGGGCCCGATCCTGCTCGAGATGAAGACATATCGGTATCGGGGTCATTCGATGAGCGACCCCGCCAAATACCGCAGCCGCGAGGAAGTCGCGGCGATGCGCGAGAGGTCCGACCCGATCGAGCATTGCAAGAAGGACATCCTCGCCGCCGGCGCTGCCGACGAGGCGAAGCTGAAGACGATCGAGCAGGAAGTCCGCGCCGTCGTCGCCGACGCCGCCGACTTCGCCGAAAGCGCGCCCGAGCCCGCCGCCGACGAGCTGTTCACCGACGTGCTGGTGGGGACGTACGCGTGAGGGGGTGGGTGGCGCGACATGATGGCGTCATCCCCGCGCAAGCGGGGACCCATCTCCTGCGACCAGCTGCGTGGCGACCCACGTCTCCGCCTGGGACGGACGTCGGGAGATGGGTCCCCGCTTTCGCGGGGATGACAGTTTTCAGCTCAGGGCACCCCTAAGATGCCGACCGAAATCAAGCTCCCCGCCATGTCGCCGACCATGGAGGAAGGCACGCTGGCCAAGTGGCTGGTCAAGGAGGGCGATACGGTCAAGCCCGGCGACGTGCTGGCCGAAATCGAGACCGACAAGGCGACGATGGAGCTCGAGGCCGACGAGGGCGGGGTGGTGGCGAAGCTCCACGTCGCGGAAGGCTCGGATGGGGTTAAGGTCGGCACGTTGATCGCGACGATCGCGGGGGAGGGGGAGGAGGCATCTTCTCCCCTCCCGCCTGCGGGAGGGGCCGGGGGTGGGCAGTCGGCCAAAACTCCGGCCGCCGCTCCCGTGACGGAGTCCCCACCCCCGGCCCCTCCCGCAAGCGGGAGGGGAGGCGCGGACCGGGGCGGAGAGGACGCCGACACCCCCTCGACGACCGCCCCCACCACCGCCGCCAAGCCCAAGGCCGGCGACGCCCCCGCCTCCCTCCAGGTCTCCGCCGCCCCCGCCGGCCCGACGCACCGCCAGACCGTCCGCGAGGCCCTCCGCGACGCCATGGCCGAGGAGATGCGCGCCGACCCGACCGTCTTCGTCATGGGCGAGGAGGTCGCCGAGTACCAGGGGGCCTACAAGGTCACGCAAGGGTTGCTCGACGAGTTCGGCCCGGCGCGCGTCGTCGACACGCCGATCACCGAGTACGGCTTCGCCGGCCTCGGCACGGGTGCTGCGATGGGCGGGTTGAAGCCGATCGTCGAGTTCATGACCTTCAACTTCGCCATGCAGGCGATCGACCACATCATCAACTCGGCTGCCAAGACCAACTATATGTCCGGCGGCCAGATGCGCTGCCCGATCGTCTTCCGCGGCCCCAACGGCTCGGCCAGCCGCGTCGCCGCGCAGCACAGCCAGAACTATGTGCCGTGGTACGCGAGCGTCCCCGGCCTGATCGTCATCAGCCCCTATGACGCCGCCAGCGCCAAGGGGCTCTTGAAGAGCGCGATCCGCTCACCCGACCCGGTCGTGTTCCTGGAGAACGAGCTCCTCTACGGCCACAGCTTCGACGTCCCCGATGCCGAGGTCGCGCTGGAGATCGGCAGGGCGGCGGTGGTGCGGCCGGGCCGCGACGTGACGGTCGTCAGCTACTCGATCGGCGTCGGCGTCGCCTTCGACGCCGCGGCGAAGCTCGCGGAGGAGGGGATCGACGCCGAGGTCATCGACCTCCGCACCCTGCGCCCGCTCGACCGCGCGACGGTGCTCGCGAGCCTCAAGAAGACCAACCGCGTCGTCGTCGTCGAGGAGGCCTGGCCCGCCTGCTCGATCGCCAGCGAGATCAGCGCCATCTGCATGGAGGACGGCTTCGACGACCTCGACGCGCCGGTAACCCGCGTCAACAGCGCCGACGTGCCGCTGCCCTATGCCGCGAACCTGGAGAAGCTGGCGTTCGTGAAGGTGGAGGATGTTGTCGGGGCGGTGAAGAAGGTGTGCTACCGGTGAGTTCGCCCAAGTCGACCTTCGACCGCCTATCAGAACGGCTGTTGAAGCTGTTTGCGCCTGCCATCCTCGCCATCGGACTGCCGCTCGCCCTTGCTGTCCAGCTCGCAAGGCTTAGCCGACCCGTGACTTGGTCATGGGGTGAAGCGCAGATCTACCCAAGCTTCAATTGGGAACAGTTCGGACGTGAGCTCGTGGCGGGATCACTAGCCGGCGCGATATTCTGGTCTCTGCCTGTTCTATTTGTCTTACGCCGATACTCTTTGCGGATTAGATCATCTGCCGGTTATGTCGTGCTGAGCACAGGGGCTGGTCTTGCGGTTTTTGCGATACTGATCGCGCTGGGCGTCCAGTCTCCGGGAATGGTAATGGCGAGTGTCTGCTTGGGCTCTGCGGCTGCGGGATTGATGCTCTATAGCACGGACCGCCGGAAGCTGGAGCGATAAACGTGCCCATTGACATCACCATGCCCGCGCTGTCGCCAACGATGGAGACGGGCACGCTCGCCAAGTGGCTGGTCAAGGTCGGCGACGCGGTCAAGTCGGGCGACATCCTCGCCGAGATCGAGACCGACAAGGCGACGATGGAGGTCGAGTCGATCGACGAGGGTACGGTCGTCGAACTCCTCGTCACCGACGGCACCGAGGACATCAAGGTCGGCGCGGTCATCGCGCGGCTGGCCGGCGAGGGCGAGGCGGCGGCTCCAGTTCCTCCCCCATCGGGGGAGGTGGCGGCGAAGCCGACGGAGGGGGCGGGTCGTGACACCGCCGCGTCCCGCCTAGCTCCCTCCACCGCGCCGGAAGAGGCCCCGGCGAAGGCCGAGGCGGCTCCCCTCCCGCTTGCGGGAGGGGCCGGTGGGCAGTCGGCTGCCCACGCGCCGCTCACCACTGACGCCGACGCCCCACCTCCGACCCCTCCCGCAAGCGGGAGGGGAGAAGAGGGCCGCATCGCCGCCAGCCCACTCGCCCGCCGTCTCGCCGCCGCCACCGGGCTCGACCTGGCGCAGGTGACAGGCACCGGCCCGCACGGCCGCATCGTCAAGGCCGACGTCGATGCGGCGGCGAAGGACGGGGTGCGAGCAGCTCCCCTCCCGCTTGCGGGAGGGGCCGGGGGTGGGGGAGCGATTAACGTAGCGCCGCCACCCGCACCCCCAGCCCCTCCCGCAAGCGGGAGGGGAGAAGGTGCCGCCGTTCCGGCTTCAGCCATTGCTTCCTCCGCAGCCACCCTCCCGCCTCCCGCCGGGGTGCCGATGGAGGCAATCAAGCTGTCCAATATGCGCAAGACGATCGCTCGCCGGCTGGCCGAGTCGAAGGCGACGGTGCCGCACTTCTACTTGACCGTCGACGTGCGGCTCGACGCGCTGCTGAAGCTGCGGGGTGACCTCAACAAGTCGCTCGAAGCCACTGGAATCAAGCTGTCGGTCAACGACCTGCTGATCAAGGCGCTCGGCCTGGCTTTGGTCCGGGTTCCCGACGCCAATGTCCAGTTCGCAGGCAGCGAGCTGTACAGGTTCAGCCGCGCCGACATCTCGGTCGCCGTTGCCATCCCCGGGGGCCTCATCACGCCCGTCATCACCGACGCCGCGAACAAGCGGCCGAGCGTGATCGCCAGCGAAATGAAGGACCTGGCGGCACGGGCGAAGGACGGCAAGCTGAAGCCCGAGGAGTACCAGGGCGGCACCGCCTCGCTGTCCAACCTCGGCATGTTCGGCATCAAGCAGTTCGACGCCGTCATCAACCCGCCCCAGGGCCTGATCCTCGCCGTCGGCGCGGGCGAGAAGCGGCCGTATGTCGTCGACGACGCGCTGCAGATCGCCACCGTGATGAGCGCCACCGGCAGCTTCGACCACCGCGCCATCGACGGGGCGGTGGGCGCGCAGTTCATGAGCGCGTTCAAGGCCTTGGTCGAAAACCCGATGGGGATGCTGGCATGAGCGAGCGCTTCGACCTCGCCATCCTCGGCTCCGGTCCCGGCGGCTACGTCGCCGCGATCCGTGCGGCGCAGCTCGGCCTCAAGACCGCGATCGTCGAACGCGAGCGGCTGGGGGGCATCTGCCTCAACTGGGGCTGCATCCCGACCAAGGCCTTGCTGCGGACAAGCGAGATCTATCACTATATGCAGCACGCCGACGCCTATGGGCTGAGCGCGACCAATGTTTCCTTCGACTTGGGGCGCGTTGTTGAGCGGTCGCGCAAGGTCGCCGGGCAGCTCAACGCCGGCGTCAAGACGCTGATGAAGAAGAACAAGGTCACCGTCGTCGAGGGCGAGGGGCGGCTGACCGGGCCGACGCAACTCACTGTGAAGGCCGGCGACCAGGAGCGCGTGCTCGACGCGGCCAACGTCATCGTCGCCACCGGCGCGCGTGCCCGCGACCTGCCGGGGGCGCCGGCGGACGGCAAGCGCATCTGGACCTACCGCCACGCCATGGTCCCGCCGGAGATGCCGACCAAGCTGCTCGTCATCGGCTCAGGCGCGATCGGCATCGAGTTCGCCAGCTTCTACCACGACATGGG